>CAIXGW010000065.1 GCA_903919145.1 uncultured Myxococcales bacterium | reverse complement strand
CTGCGCGGATGAAGCTACCAGCGCGGCTGCTGTTGCCGATGCGGGCGGTGACACCAAGGTGGCCAAAGGCACACTCAAACCACAGCTTGGCGGCCCACCGACGGTTGCGGGCTCCACTGGCCCGGTGAACATGCTGCTGCAGGACCTTGCGGGCAAGCCGGTGGCGGGCGCCAGCGTGAATTGGCAGGTCATGCTCGGCGGCGGCAAAGTGGCCAGCGCTGCCACGGTGACGGATAGCGCAGGTTTGGCCAAGGTCGACTGGACTCTGGGCCCAACGCCGCTGCGGCAACGCGTGTTGGGACTGGTCGGCAGCGGTCCGCTGCAAGGTGTGGGCGCCCATCTGGAGGTGGTGGCGACGCTGCCCCAAGCCTATACCCCTGAAACCTGGGGTGATGTTGAGGCCGCGCTGACGGCTGCCAAGATCGACGGCTCCACAGAAGACCTGGCCTTTGGCCCAGACGGCTTGTTGCATCTGGGGCTGCCCGCTGGCCTGGCGACGGTGGATGCAACGGGCAAGGCCACCATGAGAAAGCTGAGCGGCGATGCGCTAGTTCAGGCGCTCGGCATCGCATTTGACAGCGCTGGCTACCTCTGGGTCGCCGACAGCAAAGGCCACGCGCTGCGCAAAGTCAGTCCTGAAGGCGTGGTGACCACGGTGCTGACCAAAGTGGGCGACAGCGACCTCGCGATGCCCAACGATGTGGCGGTAGACAGTCAGGACCGTATCTGGCTTACGGATTCCTGCGGGGGCAAGCTGCTGCGCTATGACCCCAAGACCGGTCAGGTGGACCGCCAGTACAGCTTTGACGCCGCCAAGGACGGTGGGCCCAACGGTTTGGCGATTGCCGCCGACGGAAAGGTGTGGATGACCACCGAGAATATCGCGCTGTTTTGCGGCAAGTCCGTGCCCTTGCAGGCCCATGTTGCGGGGCTCTACACCGTCGACCCCACTGCAGTGGACAGTCAGGCGAAGTTGGTCAAGGGTTCCATGGGCCTGTTTGGCGATGGGCTCACCTTCGACGCAGAAGGCAATCTGTACGCCGTTTTCGACCGCGAGAAGGACCTGGCGCTGACGGAGAGCACGGTGTGGTTGTTTACGCCAGAGGCCCAAGCGGACAAAGCCGAGCCGGTGCGCTTTCTCTCTGCTCCCGACCGCGTCTATGCCAATTGCGTGTTTCCGCCGCCTGCGGCCAAGGGATTTGGGCCGACCAAGCTTTACCTGGCGCTGCTAGCGGTGCCGCCCTTTACGTCTGCACGCGGGCTTGCGCGATTCGATGCTGGGGTCGGCGGACCGCAGTGAGCGGGATTTTCCAGTTGGCATGGGCTCATCTGCCCGGTCAGAGCAAGGCTTCGCCAGCGAGCAGACCGTCTGGTCCCCTAGCTACGCTGACCAATTCTCGCCCGGTTCGTCGTCGCCACCGTCCACCTCGACCGGTAGCCCAGCGTCATCGAGATCCGCTGCGAACGGCTCGTCGGGCGGTTCGCGCAGCGTCGACTTCTTTGGCAGTCGCGCAGGATCCTCAGGCTTTGTAAGTGTTTCCGTAGCCCGGTGGGGCTCGGCTTGCCAGTTCGGGCAACGACTACGCCAAGGGTTTGGGCGTCCCGGGCCGGCGACGGGGGCGTGGTCGGGTTCACGCGAGGCTAAGAGGGTGTTTACATTCGACCAGGATTCTGCGATAATCCTCCACGAAGTTGGGAGGTTAATCATGAGCAGTCCTCAGCCAGAATCAGAAGTCGGACCAGATATCGAGCAGGCAAAGGTGG
>CAIXGW010000064.1 GCA_903919145.1 uncultured Myxococcales bacterium | reverse complement strand
GCAGTCTTTGGAGGTCAGCACATCGCACACTGGCGCCGGGCAGGCGCCGCAGTCGCCAGCGCAGCTGCTGCAGCTCTCGTTGGCGTCGCACTGCTTGTTGCCGCAGAACGGCGGGCAGGCGCCGCAGTCAGCCGGGCAGCTCAGGCACGACTCGCCGGCCGGACCGTTGCACTTGCCGTCGCCGCAGCCAGCCACGTCGCCGCCAGGGCTGGCATCCAAGGGACCATCCACAGCCACGCCATCGTCGCCGCCATCGGTGCTGGCCGAGGCGTCGGCGGCGGTGTCGGCGGCGGCGTCCAGGCCATCCAGGTCGGCGTCGGTCAGGCTGGCATCGGTCACGGCGTCGGCATCTGGCGAGTCCGCCGCGCCGGCGTCCGTGCCCAGCGTGCCAATGTCAAAGCCGCTGGTCTGGTCTGAGCCGCTAAAGCTGCTGTTGAGATCGGGGCCGCGGGCGTCGGTGTCGGTCTCATTGACCGGATCCAGGCAGCCTGTGCTGCACAGCACAGCGGCAGTCGCCAGCCACAGGGCTCTACGGAGGGGAGTTGTTGAGTTGTATTGCATAGCTGTTCTCTAGGCATACAGAGGACGGCTTGGCTCCGGCCTTGCGGTACACCCGAACAAAGTAGTGGGCAGAGTTGTTGGAACACAGGTTCATGCCGGGGGCCGCGCCTGCTTGTTTGCTGTTGGGGGCCATGCACTTGCACTCGCCAGCCTTCTCAGGGACCGGCGACTTGACGTGGTCGCCAAAGGTCGACTGCTGGGGCTTGGCATCCGAGCCAGAGGGCGGGGCGCCGTAGAACGAGGTGCTCCAGGAGTGCTCGGTCGAGCTCTTGCATACCTGGTCGCTGCCGGCGCAGGAATTGCGGTAGACGTCAAAGACAAACTGGCTAGAGGGGTTGATAGAGAACTTGACCCGCACATGAAACTGGTCGCAGGTGTTGTCGTCCGGCATGTCTTTGGCAAAGAAGTGGAACCAGTCGCCGTCTTCGTCGGGCATCAGGTTGCCTTTGCCAAGCACGGTGTTGGAGCCATCGGGCATCTCGCCCAGCTCAATGTAGTTGCCGCAGGTGTTGCCTTTCAGGCCGTAGTTGGAGTCGGCCTGGCACTCGCAGCCATTGCTCAGGTCGCCATCGACGTCGAACAGGCCGAGGCCGCACTTGCCCACGCCGCACTTGCCGGCCAAGCAGGCTGCCGCGCCGCCGGCTACCACGGGGCAGCTTGAGCTGGCGGGCTCGTCGTCGGTGGTGCCGCTGCAGTCGTCGTCTATGCCGTTGCAGATTTCTGTAACCACCGGGCTGACTTTCTTTTCGTTGTCGTTGCAGTCGCCGGGCTTGTCGGTGGCGTACAGCTTGTTGCTGGTGCACAGGCACTTGGAATTGCTGGTCTGGCCGTACTGGTCGCCGTCGGCGTCGATGTAGAACAGCTTGCAGCCCTCGGCGCCTTCTTCGTCGGTCTTGCCGTTGCAGTTGTCGTCGACACCGGCTTTGCCAGCCGCGCTGCACACTTCGGCCACGCCCGGCTTGATGAGCTTGTTGGCGTCGTCGCAGTCGCCGCCCTGGGCCAACCACTCGGGGCCTTTCTTGGAAAGGCAGAGGCAGCCGCTGTCGTCGTTGTCGCCAAACTTGTCTCCGTCCTTGTCTTTGTAGAAGATCTGGCAGCCCTTGGCGCCGGCTTCGTCGACTTGGCCGTTGCAGTTGTTGTCGTTGTTGTCGCAGATCTCGTCGGCGCCGGGCTTGACGGAGGTGACCAGGTCGTTGCAGTCGCCGCCCTGGGCCGCAAAGCCTTTGCCGGGGTTGTCGCACAGGCACATGCCGTTGCCCACGCCAAAGCCGTCGTTGTCGGCGTCGGAGTAGAACATCACGCAGTCGGCGGCGTCGTCTTCGTCGGTCTGGCCGTCGCAGTCGTTGTCCAGGCTGTCGCAGATCTCTACGCTGGGCACGTCGGCGGCGCAGGGGGTCAGGCCCTCGGTGGTGCAGATGCGGCTGGCTTTGCAGACGCCAAACTCGTTGGATTTTTCGCAGGAAGTCGCCAAGCCGGCCGACACCCAGCCGGCCAGGCAGCTGCACTCGCCCGATTCTGGCACGCACTGCTTGATGGTGCCCTCAACGCCGGGAATGGCCACGTCTTTGCAGGCAAAACCGGCCTTGCAGTCGGTGGCTTCGGCGCAGCCGGTGCCGCAGAAGCTGCCGTTGACGCTGCCTTCGCCGTCGATCAGCGGCACACACAGGTTGTCGCCGAGCTTGCCGCCGCTGGTGGTGCATTCGTCATGGTTGGCGCAGGGTTTGCACAGGTTGGTGTAGCTGGGCAAGCAGACGTAGATCAGGTCTCTGCCGGGGGCCTGGCTGCACTTCCAGCCGGGGGCGCAGGTGTCCTGGCAGGTGCGCGTACACACCTTGCCCGCCTCGGACTCGACGCAGAAGCCCGAGTCGCACTCGTTGTTGGCCTCGCAGGGGCAACCCCAAGATCCAGTCGATTGGCAAGGCTTTTCTTCACCACCGCCGCCGATGTCCGGCAGCACGGCCACGTCTTGCGCATCGCTGGCGGCGGTGTCCTGCTTGCCGACCGGGGCGTCGCCGCTGACTAGCGTGTCGGTGGTGCCGGTGCCGCCGGTCGCCGGGACGGGGCCGCTGCAGGCCGCGGTCAGCCCCAGCAGCGCCACGATCAGCATCGCCAGGCTTGGCATGGCCAGGCCCAACCCTTGTAGGCCCAACCCTTGGAAGCGCAGCGCGGTCAGCCACGGCCTGGAGCCCAGGGAGAGCGGCCGGCGAGCCAGCGGAGGTGCCGCTGTTTCAACGGTTTGCCCACCCGGCTCCCTGTGCGTGTGCTGCGCCATGCTCACCTTCCTGTCCCTGCAGCCGCCCATGGCGTTGGACTCTGGCCTGGGGCCCCCGCCAATCGCTGGGCTCCCGCTGAATCGCTAGCTGGGGCGGTCTGCGGATGCTGCCGCCTGCCCAGCCTACATCCTGCACGCTTCTGCGCGATCGTGCAAAACTGTGACAATCGCCGCGGGCGCTGGTCGCCCCAACCCGCCGGACCCAGCCCCGGCCCAGGGCTACTGCAGCGCTGCATCCACAGCGGTGTAGCCGCCGCTGCGAGCCAGCTTCTTGATCTGCAGGCCAATCTTGGCGCCCGCCGGCAGCCCGGGCAGCAGCGCCCCCAGGTCCAGGCTCGGCAGCGCCAGGGTGATGTTGTCCAGACCGGGGATGCCCTTGGCCAGCTGGTCGGTCAGCAGCTTGACAATCAGATCCTCAAAAGTCTTCTTGCTGTCGGCAAATTCCTTTGAGATGCTGACCAGTTCAATCTGGTGCTCAATGGTCTTGTCAATGGCGATGCTTAGCTGCTGGCTGCCATCGGCCGCCGCCGACAGTGCCAGCTTGGCGCCTACCTCCAGGCTCATGAACAGGCCGAGCTGCAGTGGCGGATCGCCCAGCGGCAGGTTCATCTGGGCAAACGCGTCGCCCACCTGCAGCTTGACCTGCATGGGGTCGGCCATGCCGCAGCTCTCTAGCATCGGCTGCAGAAACAAGTCCAAGTCCATGGTCGCCCCTTCTAGCGGAAACGGCGAGCCCGAGCTGCCACCGGCCAAAGCGCCAAGATCCAGGCCTTTTTGCGTCAGCGCGCCGGCCAGCCAGATGGCGTACAGCGCCTGGTTGATAAAGTCGTCGTGCACGGCGATCTGCAGCCGCTGAGTCTTGTCGATGGCAAACGCGTCTTCCACGCTGCCAACGCAATTGGCGCGGGCGATCGCCCCCAGCACCGTGTGGGTCGTGCCCTTGGACGCCACAAAGCCAGCGTCCAGCTTGAGCAGGCCGCCCGCCGGCGTAAACGCCATCGACATCAGCTTGCTGACCAGCTGGATCGAGGTCGCCGGTTGGCCCGGCAGCAGCCCCGGCAGGGCAATGACCTGGTTGATGGCGAATTGCTTGAGCAAGCCACTGATCAGCGGCGGAATCTGATCGTTCATCGCCTTGACCAGCGCGTCGGTGATCTGGCCCTTAAAGCCGTTGAGCACCAGGTTGAACACAAAGTCGAACAGGCCGGCCAGCCCGTCTACGTGGATCTTCAGGCCGTCGATCTGAGCAGAAGACTTGGTGATCTTGGTGTTGGGGCTGCCGTTGAGCACCTCAATGCCCAAGCCGGCAAAGATGGTGATCTTGGCCATCTCCAGGTTGCCAGATACCTTGAGCGTCACCGAGATCGGCCCCAGCTTCTGCTTGGCCTTGACCGCCAGGTCGGTAGAGAAGTTGGAGATCTCGATCTTCATGTCCAGCCCGCCGTCGACCGGCGTCAGCGAGATCTTGGGCTTGCCAAACTTGAGGTTGCTCAGCGTCACCTCGACATCGCCCTGCGACAGCCCGCCCGGCGGCAGCAGCGTGTTGAGATCCAGGCCGCCCAGGACCACTTCCATCAGCGTGGCCAGGTCGTCGGGCTTGCTGGGATCGTGAACGCCATCGTCCAAGAAATCCTTGCCCAAGAACACCTGCAGGCCGCCGGGCACCAGCGCCGCTTCGGGCTGGCTGCCATCTACGGGATAGTAATTGCCAGAGTAGTAGAAGCCGCGCGTTGCCTTGGCTTTTTCGCCGCCCTGGTCGGCCGTCTCGGCCAGCAGCCGGTTCAGGCCGTGCTTGGCGCCGTGCTGCGACGTCCAGGTGCCCACGCTGCACAGCCCTGTCTCGCTTAGGCAAGAGCCGGCGGCGCAGTCGGCGTCGATCTGGCAAGACTTGATCTGGGCATAGGCGGCTTTGCCGTTCAGGGTCAAGGTCTTGACGCCGCTGGTCTGGTCGCCGGCGCTGCCCTTGACCGGCACAGAGGGCTTGCCGTCCAGGGTGCTGCCCCACGGTGGATAGTCGATGGTCAGCACCGGCGGGGTGCCGTCGACAATGACCTGGTGGGTTGCCTGGATCTGCGGGGCCTTTTCAACCGAAAACGCCAGCTTGTAGGTTCCGTCCAGATTGAATTGGATGGTCTTTGGGTCTTTGACCTTGTAGCCCAGCGCTGGCGAATTCACGGCCATGGTCACGGCGGCGCCTTCGATCAGGTTGTCAAAAGCGTCGCGCACGGCGCTGAGGAACTGGACCTTCTCCTCTTGCTTGTAGACCAGCTTGGCTGGCACCGCCTGGATCACCAGCTGCGCCGGGGCGGCGGGAAGGACGTCCAGCACCGCCGGGTGCAGCGTAAAGAGCTTCCAGTCCAGGGTCTCTGGCACGCACTGCACCTGGTGTTTGCCGGCTTTGGTCGCAGTGGCGTACAGCCCCTTGATGGTGACGGCGGCAGCATAGTCCAGCGAAAACGGGAATTCGCCAATCGCGTTGCCGTAGGCGTCATTGGCCACACAGGTCAGCTGGGCCGCGTTGCCGGCGATGATTTGCGGCGGGTCCAGCAGGGTGTACAGGTGGCGCGGCACGTCGGCCAAGATGGTCAGCTGGACCGGCGACTTGTCAGACACCCCTTCGACCACGCACGCCACCGCCAGCGGCCCGGCCACGGTGGGCGCCAGCACCAGGCCGGCGGGCGGCACCGGCTGCGGTGGCTCGGTCTGCAAGCCCAGGCCCTGGGTAAGCGGGTTGGCGTATTTGTCGAGCGCGTGGCAGGCAAACTGCAGCGGTGTGCCGGCCACCACCTGGCTGGGCGGCGGCTCGGCCGGCGGCTGGCCGTACAGGCCCACCAGCTGAGTATCGACCGACACCGGCAAGCCGGGGACGACAAAAAGCGGCGACCCGTCTGGGTCCTGGAGCCCGTACTGCGGCACCTGGCAGCGCACCTGGTAGGTGCCGACGCGGGCCATCTCGACCTTGGTAGCGGCGATCGCTGCGGGCCCCGATCCAGCGGGATCGGCGTTGACGATGGTGACCGTGGCGGTGGCCGGCAGCTCGACCTCGGCCCCCAGGCCGGCGCTGCCATCGGCTCCGGCCTTGGCGGGGGCAAAAGCGCGGCACTGGACCAGCAGCTTTTCGCCAGCGCGCACCTCGCCGTCGCCCACATCGGTGCGCAGCAGCAGCGTCTTGGGGTCGACCTTGGCGCTGCCGCTGCCGCCAGACCCGGCGCCGCTGCTGGTGCCGCCCGCCTGGTCTTCGCCGCAGCCGGCGCTCACAAACAGCAGCACTACTAGCCAAATCCACCGCATCCGCTGCACCTCGGGTTATCCAACCTGCGGTACAGCCTACGGTTGGTCGGCGTTTTGCGCAACAACTCCCTGGCGGGCGGCGCGGCTGGGCTGGCCGGGCGCTGGCCACCGGGCCGTGGCCTGGGGCCAACCAGGGCTTTGTCAAGTCTTTGAATAGACTCAGCTAGGCTTGTCTTGGTTGCGATGGCCGTGGGGCCTCAGCGGATGACGTCGATCCACAGCGGCAACAGGTCGGGCTGGCCGGCGCCGATGCGGTAGGCGGCACCCAGGTCGCGGCGCGCGGCGTACACCTGCTCGGGGCTGCGGGCGTGGATGTGGGCCAGCACGTCGCCCACCTGCACGGTGTCTCCCGGCTTCTTGAGCAGGGCAAAGCCCACGGCGGGGTCGACGTCGTCCTCGCTCTTGTTGCGCCCTGCGCCCAGCCGCACGGCGGCCAGGCCGACCTGCAGCGCGTCCAGCTCCAGCACGGTGCCGGCGGCGGTGGCCACCAAGGGCTCAATCAGCGGCGCGCGCGGCAACACCGCCCACGGGTCCTCGCACACCCGCGGATCGCCGCCCTGCGCCTGAACAATCGCCGCAAACTTGGCCAGCGCCCGCCCGTCATCCAGGGCTGCGGCGATCTGCGCCTCGCCGTCTTCCAGGGTAGAGGCCACCCCGGTCAGCCGCAGCATCTCGCCGCCCAGGCGCACCGTCTCGGCGCGGGTGTCGGCCGGGCCTTGCCCCTGCAGCACCTCAATGGACTCGGCGATCTCCAAGGCGTTGCCCACGGCCCAGCCAATGGGCCGGTCCATGGCGGTCAAGAACGCGGTCACGTTGCGCCCGGCAGCCTGGCCCGCTTTGACCATGGCCGTCGCCAATTGCGTAGCGTCGGCGCGGTTCTTCATAAAGGCGCCGGAGCCGACTTTGACGTCGAGCACCAGGCTGCCCACCCCTTCTGCCAGCTTCTTGCTGAGGATCGAAGCGACAATCAGGGGAATCGACTCGACCGTGGCCGTGACGTCGCGCAGCGAGTAGAGCTTCTTGTCGGCGGGGCAGATTCGGTCGGTCTGGCCAATCAGGCAGCAGCCAAGCTCGGCGGTCAGGGCGCGGAATTGGTCCATCTCCAGGCGGGTTTGGAAGTGGGCCACCCCGCTGCCGGGCACGCCGGGGATCGACTCGAGCTTGTCCAGGGTGCCGCCGGTGTGGCCCAGGCCGCGGCCAGAGATCATTGGCACCGCCACACCGCACGCCGCTACCGCCGGCGCCAGCGGGATGGAGATCTTGTCTCCCACGCCGCCGGTCGAGTGCTTGTCTGCCGTGGGAACCGAGAGGTCCTGCCAAGTTACCTCGTCACCCGAGTGCAGCATCGCCTGCAGCAGCGCCGCCGTCTCCTGGGCGTCCATGCCGCGCCAGACAATGGCCATGGCCAGCGCCGCCATCTGGTACTCTGGCACGCTGCCATCGGTGTAGCCCTGGATGATAGCTTCGATTTCGGCTGCAGACAGGCGCTGGCCATCGCGCTTCTTGGCGATGAGTTCTACGGTTCTGGGGGCCATGGGATCCTCGCCCAGCGCCAGCCGGGAAGGCGAAATCATGCACGCAACCGCCGCGAGCGGCAACGGCTCAAGGCCCAACCAACGCCGCAGACCCACAGGGCCAGCGCAGCCGCGTCGGCTGGGGCCGCCTGAGGCGAAGCCGTGCAGCCGCCGTCGGCCTCGCCAGCGGAGGCGCCGGGCTGCCCTGAAGCGCCGCTGGCGTCTGCCACTTCGGCGCCGCTTGGCGGATCGGGCAGCTGGGCCAGCGGGTGCCAGATCCCTTTGCTGTCCTGCACTTCGACCTGGTCGATCTGGGCCCAGCGCGGCGACTCGCTGTCGGTTGGGGTCAGCGCATCTGCCAGCCCCACCTGGTCTGCCTGGGCCTGGACCTCCAGGGCCAGCCGGACCACTGGCCCGGGCAGCTCAAGCATCTGCTCGGCCGGACCCACTTGCTTGAATTGCTGGGCGGTCTTTCCGTCAGCCACCAGGCGGGCCACCGCCTCGACCGGCCGCAGGTCCTGAGAATAGCGCAGCCGCACGGCCTTGGCCGGCCACGGCAGGTTGCGCTCGACGGCCAGGCTGCCGCCGACCACCAGCGCGCCTGCCTCGATTCGCGCCCCCTGGTCTGCGGTGCGCCGGTCGCGCCAGCCGCGCACGTCGTGGCTGGGCACCGTCCACCAGCCGCCGGCCAGCCAGCGCATGCCGCTCAAATGCAGGACCGCGGCCGGGGCTTGCCATTGGTCCGCCGGCGCCGTCAAGCGCCAGGCCACGGTGGCGTCCGTCGAGGTGCGCGGCAGCTCCACTTCCAGCGACGGCGGCAGTCCCTTGCCCTCGGGCAGGTCCGCGCTTGACCAGGCCAGCTGGCCGCTCACCCGCAATTCGGCCCGCAGCTCAGGCGGTAGCGCGCCCTTGAGCAGCACGCGCAGCCGGTCGACCGGGGCCAGGGTGATGCGCGCGCTGGCCTCGACCGCACCGGTCGTCCACCATCCGGCGTCCTGGTGGCGCAGCGTCAGCGCCAGGCCCGGCGAAGGCTCTTCAGGCACGGCCACCTCCGCCGACAGCCCGTAGCTCAGCAGCTGCTGCAGGGTCCACGGTCCTTCGGCGCGGGCAAAGGTCTGGGCGGCGCGCAGGTTTTTGACGGCGGCGCGCAACGCTTGCGGGGCCTGGCTGCCCACCGCCGCCCCGGTCGCCTGCAGTTGCACCGCCACTTCTTGGCCCCACAGGCCGCTGGCGCTGTGCGGTCCCGGCAGGTCGGCGGCCAATTCGGCAATGCCGGTGCGCAGCGTCAGGTGCACGCCGTCAGGTAGCTCGTGGGTGTCGCTGGTCCACAGCAGCGTGTCAAAGGGCTGCAGCAGGGCCCGGTAGGCCCTTACCCCACCGGCCAGCTTGCCCGTGGCCAGGATCTGCACGCCGTCGGGCGGCAGGGCCGCGGGCAGCCACCCCGTCGCCTGGGGCTGGCCGGCCCACCACCACAGCCCCTGGCGGACCATCACCGGGCCAAAACTTACAGAAGTCTCTGTGGGCACAGGAACTTCTTGCAGGGCTTGGGTCTGCACGCAGATAGTCTTGCCCATGCCCCACTCGACCCGCACCTCGCCGGTGCCGGTCCAGTTGCCCAGCTGCTGGCCATCCACGGCGACCGAGGTGGCAAAAGGCGTGGGGCCAAGCGCCCACTGCAGCGATGCGTAGCCCTCGTCAAAGCCGTCTGGCAGGGGCGTCAGGCAGGATTGCACTTTGCCAGCCAGGGGATAGGCGTAGCCCGGCGGGTGGCGGTGGCGCATCGACCAGCTCTCGCCCTCTGGTAGCTCGACCACCAGGCCGGCCTGGTCCACCTCCTTGGTCTGCCAACTGGCGGAGTCGATGAGGCCATTGCGGCAGATCAGGCTAGACGGACCCAAGATGGCGTGCGCCGGGTGGCCGTCATCCTGGGCATGGACCTGGACCGCGTGCGGCTTGCTGTCTTTGAGGGCTGGCGGGGTCGACCACCAAAATCCCTGGCCGGGGTGGCTGGTGTGGGGCAGGTCGGCCACGGATTTGGCAAGGGTGGCGCTGCCTTCTTTGAGGGTGACCTGCACGGGCTTGGCGGTGTCGGGGTCTTTGGCCCAGCCGCGCACAGACGAGCAGGTCGCCGCCTCCAGCTGACCCTGGGGAAGGCAGACGCAGTCTTTGGCACAGGTGGCGCAGGTCTCGCCGTTGTCGCAGGCCTGGTTGCCGCAGCATTTTCCGCAGTCTCCGGGACAATTGGCGCAGGTCTCGCCGCCGGCGCACTGGCCGTTGCCGCAGCAGGCGCCGCAGTCTTTGGGGCAATTGCTGCAGTCTTCGCCGCCAGCGCACTGGCCGTTGCCGCAGCAGGCGCCGCAGTCGCTGGGGCAGTTGCCGCAGTGCTCGCCGCCTTCGCAATTGCTGTTGCCGCACACCGGTCCGCCCATGCCCTTTTTGACTACGTAGCCGCCGTTGAAATAGCTCTTGTCATAGGACCACTTGCGCATGCCGTAGGGGCAAGAGCCGCAGCAGTTCATCTCAGACACGTGGACCTTGTTGCCCTGCACCGACTCGACCCACACCACGTGGCCGTACTGGCCCTTGGTGCTTACGCCGATGCTGCCGGCGACCGGCGACCCCAGGACCTGGTAGTTGCCGTTCTTGCTGGCATAGCTGGCCCAGGTGTTGGCATTGCCCCAGCCAGGCAGGGCGACTTTCCAGTTGCAGCACGCCGCTTCCCAAGCCCACCAGGTGCAGTTGCTGCCGTTGCTGCAGCAGGGGTAGGGGTTGTTGCCGCCGCATTGGCAGTCGTCTTTTTGGTTGCCGCATTGGTAGGTAGCGCTGGCGGGGCTGCTGCTGGCGGCGCTCCAACCGCCCGTCGCCAGCACGGCCAGCGTCAACACCGGCAGGATCCGCCGCGCAATGGCCGCAATGGCCGCAAGGGCCGCAAACGGGCCCACTGCATGGGGATGGCGGGAGTTCTGGGTGTGGCCACGGCTCATCGCTGGCCTCCGCGACGACTCGCCGCTGCGCCGGGCGGCTCCAGCCCCACCCGGACGGCCTCGCACCAGCCGCTGGCCGCGGGTCCGGCGCCAATTTGGCAGGTCAGCTGCGCCATCTGGTCGCCCAGGCGGAAGAACGCCAAGCGCTGCTGGTGGCGCTGCGGCGAACGCTCCAGGTCGGCCACGGTGCAGGCCACGGCGGCCGTAGTGGCCACCGCTTCTTGCAGGCGGGCGCCCTCTATCGCCATGGGCAGCTCTGCCCGGACCCACTGCAGCGGCGTGCGCGGGGTCGCATCGGCATAGAGATCCAAGCGCACAATCTCTGTGCCTTGGTGGACCAGCAGCAGGGTGCCGCTGGCTTGCTGCGGCGCTCGCCCCCCCTTGGAAGCGGTGGCCGGCGCGGCGCTGGCGGGCTGCCACACGGCGCCCAGGCCAGCGGGCACGTTCAGCGCCCAGCCCTGTGGCGACAGGTGGCGCCCCGGCTGGCCGGCGGGCCCGCCTGCGGCGGTCGCCGCCGCGCCAGTCAGCCACGCGACTGCACAGACCAGCGCGGTGGCCCACGGTATCGCCGCGGCACGGCAAGGAGCCTGGGTATTCTGCTCACGCATGGCGGACCTCCGCCGCAAGCATAGCGTTGACGGAGCTGGCGCGAAAGCTCTGGTTGCCAGCAACACAATCGCCCAAGGAGCTTGTCGAACGCTGGCATCGATTCAATCGTGTTGATCAGGTAGCCGTGGGTGCTGGCATTTCTCTGCGGGGCCCTTAGCGGCGCACCGCGGGCCGCGCAGCGGCCGTCCACAGCAATTCGCCAATGCGCAGGGTGCCGCGCTCTTCGTCGGGCGCTTCGAGCTGCAGAGCGTGCGCCTGGCGCAGGTCGACTGCCGCCGGCAGCGGAATCTCGACCCCCAAGCGCACCACCACCGGCAGGGCATCGGCGGTGTAGCTGCCCGCGTGATCCAGCGGCGGCAGAATCTCCAGGGGACCAGCGGCAATGCGGTGTTGGCCAACCAGCCACCACGCCTGCAAAACCAGCGGCCGATGGCGCGGACTGCCGGCCAGGCTCGCCAGCCGCAGGATGGCGCGCTGCCCGGCGGCGGGCCCGGCGTCAGGCCAGCGCAGCTCCAGCCTCATTCCCGGCTTGGACCAGGAGACGCGCCAGCCGGGCTGCTCGCTGGCGCTGGCGCTGGTGGGGCAGGGCTTGGCGGCGCAGTGGACTAGCGCATCGGCGCGCAGCGCCACCAATTCGACTTGGCGCACCAGCTGATAGCCAGGCTCGACCACCAGGCTGCGCACCTCTGGCCACCCGGCGCCCACCAGGGCCGGCCCGCCCGGTCGCACTGGCGAGGCGGCCCGACCGGCCATCCACGCAGGCCACGGCTGACCCGAGGCGCTGCTGAGGGCAAAGGCGGCGGCCAGCTGGCCCAGCCACAGTCGCTGGTCGCTGGCGGCGACGTGGGCACTGGGGGGGCAGACATCCTTGCCCGAGTCCTCGGCCTCGGCCGGCCAGACGGTGTTGGCGGCATTGTGGTGCCCGCCGACCAGCTGCCACAAGCCCAGGTGGTGCCTGGAGCCGGCCACCAGCGCCCGCGACCAGACTTCGCGGCCAGCCTGGGTGTGCACGTCGGCGTCACAGGTCGGCAGGACCACGCCCAGGTCGATGCCTTGGGCTGAGGTTCGCAGCCAATCCGGCGGGGCGATGAGCAAGGCCCCGCGTGCGGCAGGCAGCCCTTGAGCCAGCCCGTTGCCGACCCTGAGCTGCGTCGCCAGTTCCAGCGCCGCGTCGCCGCCGACAGAATGGCCAATCAAAATAATTCGCTGAAGATCAACCGCTGCCGCCACCGCCGGGTCGATGCCCACGGCAGCGCCGGCCTGGGCGCTGCGCCACGCCCGAAGATGCGCCAACCCCAACTCGGCCCTGCTGAAAGCCGCCTGGGGCCCGCTGGCGCACACCATCGGCCCGGCATCGACCACCGTTGCGGCCACACCTTGGCGCGCCAGCTCTTCGGCCAGCCAGGTCATGCCCTGCGGTGTGGGTACGGGGGTTTCGCCGGGCGCGCAGGTCTGGGCTGGCGGCACCGGGCAGTGGTCGATGCCGCGGCTGTCTCGGCAGGCGCCGTGGTTGCCGTGCAGGATCAGCGCCAGGGGCCAGCGGCCCGGCCGCGCCGGCAGGCGGACCACGGCCCGCAAGACCGCGTTGTGGCCAGACACTTCCACTGGCGCACCGCCATGCCAATCGGCGCTGCGCACCGGCAGATCGGCGACTGCGGCGGCAGCGGGCAAAGCGCGGCGCCGGCGGGCGACCTCTTCTTGCCAGCGCGGGTTGGGCGGCTTGCCGGCAGAAGAATAGTCAATGACGCAAGCGGGGCTAGTGGCTGTCGGCCTGTCGGTCTGCGGGACCAACCGCTGCGCCTTCTTGAGCTGCAGGCGCTGGCTGCGGGCGGCCCAGGCCTCTGGGGCCGGCGCGCTGGTCGCCAACAGGGCCAGCCACCACGCCAGCGCGGCGCGCCTTGCAGGGGTCGTCCATTGTCCTGAAGCAGTCCAGAGCATTGCAGCTGTGGCCGGCAGTGGAGCCAGCCTCGCCCAGTCTAGCTGATGTCACGGGTAAATTCAGCACCCAAGGAGCTGAACACACACAAATGACCCAATGGACCCAAACCTTCACAGACAGCCGCCCTAGGTCAAGCGCTGGCGGGCCTGGGCGGCGTCGATCTGCAGCCACTCGGGGCGGTGGGTGCGCACGGCCGTCAGGTAGTAGGCGCCGTCGCGCAGCGGCTCCAGCCGGCCCTGCTCGCACTCCTGCTCCAACCACGCCTGGACGCGGCCAAGCCAGGGTCCGGCGGGCAGGCCGGTCTCTTGCAGAAACAGCGTGCCCAGGCCCTTGGGCAGCGGCGGCACCCGCTGAGCCTGGGCGATCATCTGCGGGATGCGCTCGGCCAGCTCGGCGGCCAGGGCCTGCACTTCGGCAATGCGCCCGGCGCGCTTGGTGGTGTAGTCGGCGCGGGAAAACGCCAGCACGTCGGGCAGGTGGTCGCCCATGTCCTTGACCAGGCGGCGCACGGCACTGTCGGTCCAGTCGGTCAAATAGGCATTGGCGCGGGCGTGGTGGCCAATGACGTAGACCACCCGCGCGGCGATGGCCGGGTCGAGCTGCAGGCGCGCGGCCACCCCCTCCATCAGCAGAGCGCCCAGCGTCTCATGGCCAAAAAAGTGGACTTTGCCTTTGGAAACGGAGCGGGTCAGCACTTTGCCGGTGTCGTGCATCAGCGCCGCCCAGCGCACGACCACGTGCGGCGGGCACTTCTCAATGACCTGCAGCGTGTGGTCCCAGATGTCCTTGTGGTGAACCGGGCAGGAGGTGTGGAACTCGGCCATGGCGCTGGCCTCTGGCACCAGCAGCGGCAACACCCCGGCTTCGTGAAGAAAGCGCAGGCCGATGCCGGCGTGGGGCGCTACCAGCACGGCGTTGAGGTGGTCGCGCCAGTGGCGGCGATCCAGCCCCAGCAGGGCGATGGTGTCGCGGCGGGCCTGCTTGACCAGATCGCCTGCGGGGCGCAAGCCGGTCCACGCAGCCAAAGCCGCCAATTCCAAGATGAACTCAAAGCGGCCGGTCCACCAAGCGCGCGCTTCGCCGCTCAGGCGCAGCTTGTGCTCACTGGCGTCAGCCAACCCGCCCAGGGGGTCGATCGCCCGGCCCTGCGCATCGACCGCCACGGCCAGCGCCCGCACCGCCTGGGTCCGCAGCAGCCGATCGAGGGTGGCCCCGAATTCCTCTTGTGGGCTGACTTCAATCAGTTCAATGGGTTCTGGTGGTGGCGGTGCACCCGCGGCGACCACGGCAGTCCAGGTCACCACCGCCGGCGGCAGCGGCACCGCGATCTCGACCAGCTGCGGCGGCGCCGGCAACGGCTGCTGGCGCAACACCGCAAGCGCCGGCCAGCCGACCAGGGCGGCGTGCCCAGCTGGTCCACCCGCCACCGTCAGCCAGGCCTGCAGTGCGGCAAGTCTAGATACAGAAGCGGCTTTATCGGGTGGCGCTGGCACGCGATAGGCGAGCAGAGAGGGAAGGGAGGCGGGCACGGGCACCTCTGGACGCGGCAGGTCCGGCGGCGCGGTGTACCTGTCAACGCCGCGGCGGTCAAGCCCACGCCGGAGGGCCGGGTCCGGGCAGCAGATCGGGTGCCAGTGACCTGCGGGCTAAACGGCAAAAGGCATTCGCAAGTTGACAGCGGTCACCGGGGAATGGTATCTCTTGGGCGGAGTGTCGCAGTGCCCCTGCCCCCGGGGGTGGCGCCGCATTGCCGGGGTTCTGACTTCAAAGCATCGCTGACGCTGTGCAGTGGCGCCCCAGAGTCTGAACATTCGTCAGATCTGCAAGTGGTTCTGAGCTACGAACGACCTTGAGCACACACGACCTTGAGCACACACGACCTTGAGCATACAGTGGCTCCGAGCACCAACAACGACCCTGTCGCCCGGCTCGTTTCTGCCCTAAGTCTGCCGGCCAATGCCAAACGGATGGCGCCCTGGCCCACCAAGCCCGGCCCATCGCTGTAAGGGGAACTCATGAAGAAGACGCTTCCCAAGTTGAAGAAAAGCGCTGCCGACTTCCTGTCGCCGGAAGAGGGCGCCATCAGCGAGAAGCAAGAGGCCCGCGTCTCGACGTTTCTGACCCTGTCGGGCGGCGACGGCGGCGTGCTGCCTGCGGGCGATGTCAACCTCTCGGCCGAGCACTGCAGCCACGGCTCGCACGGCTCGCACGGCAGCCACGGCTCGCACGGCTCGCACGGCAGCCACGGCTCCCACGGTAGCCACGGCTCGCACGGTAGCCACGGCTCGCACGGTAGCCACGGCTCGCACGGTTCGCACGGCTCCTGGTAGGGTTCTGGCGGCCCATGGCCGGTTCGAACGGCTCTTGGTAGGGTCCTAGCGGCACGCGGCCGGTACGCGCCCTTGTTGGCTGCGGCTCGCTGCGCAGGGGCGCTACTGCTGCCTTGGTGGGCGTTGGCTTTGTGATCAAGGCCTCGTGGCGTCTACGGTCTGCCGCCCTCCTTCTGACTTTTCTCCATGCTACGACTCGGCTGGCGGCTTGGCGGCTTCGGGCGCTGTGGGCGCTGGCTCTGCTACACCGGCCGCAGCGCGCAGCCGCGCCAGCAGCCGCCGATGGGCGCGGTGGACGGCGTCCTCGCTGACGCTGCAGTCCTTGGCCGCTTCGATCAGCGTGCCGCCTTGCCGATACACCCGATGCAAGACAGCCTGTTCGGCCGGGGTCATCTCCTGGCGGCTGTGCTCGATCGCCTGGCGCAGAGACAGCGGCTCAGTCCAGGACGGCGAGCTGCTGTGGGGGGCGGTCTGGAGCTCCTCTGCGTAGTGCTTGTTGACGCGGCGCTGGTGGCGCTCGGCCCGCTGCAGATCGCGGACCCGGCCATTCATCCGCGGCCAGGCAAAGGTGCCCAGTGACGCGCGGTCGGACTGCCAGCGCTGCACGCACTCACACCAGCCCAGGTCGGCCGCTCCGCGCAGATCGCCCGGGTCGCTGAGGCGCTGGTCGTAGGGATTGCCTACGGCTCGGCGAATGGCGGCGATCGCCAGGTGGGCAGAGTAGCTGGTGCGGGGATAGGCCGTGACCATAGAGCCTCCCTGGCCGAGATGGGCGGGATGCTCCTTGCGGTATTCACGATCTGTGCCGCCAAGGGGAAAATGCGGTGTTGCGCTGCAATGTCAAGGCGATTGCTGGCGCAGTGTGAGGTGGCGGATAAGGTGGCGCTGGGGAGCGGAGACACCAGGGCGGCGGAACCCACGGCGGCGCAGAGGTTGGCGCAGCGGGGCTGGCGCGGGACCTAAACGGCGACGGAGAAGTCGCGCAACGCTTGGTTCAGGCTGGTCTTTAGGTCGGTAGAGGCCTTGCGCTGGCCAATGATGAGCGCGCACGGCACCCCAAACACGCCTGCCGGAAACTGCTTTTGGCGGGTGCCTGGAATCACCACCGAGCGCGCCGGGATGCGGCCGCGGTACTCGACCAATTCTGGGCCGCTGACGTCAAGGATCGCGGTCGAAGAGGTCAGGATCACGCCGGCGCCAATGACGGCTTCCGCTTCGATGTGGACGCCTTCGACGATGATGGCCCGCGAACCGACAAAGCAGCCGTCTTCGACGATGACCGGGCGGGCCGAGGGCGGCTCCAGCACGCCGCCAATGCCGACGCCACCGGCCAGGTGGACGTTGCGGCCGATCTGGGCGCACGAGCCGACCGTGGCCCAGGTGTCGACCATGGTGCCGCTGCCAACCCAGGCGCCGATGTTGACATAGCTCGGCATCATGATGGCGCCGGCTTCCAGAAACGCGCCGCGGCGGACCGTTCCCGGCGGGACCACCCGCACGCCCTGCGCCTGCAGGTTGCGTTTGAGCGGAATCTTGTCAAAGAATTCAAAGGGGCCGACTTCGTGCACCGTCATGGAGGCGATGGTGAAGTACAGCAGGATGGCCTGCTTGACCCAGGCGTGGACGATCCAGCCCTCGGCCGTCGGCTCGGCGACGCGCACCAGGCCGCGGTCGAGCAGATCGATCGTCTCCAGCACCGCCTCGCTGTGGCGGCGATCGGTCAGCAAGTTGCGATGTTCAAAGGCTTCGCTGACAAGGAGGGCGAGCTGAGGATAGGCCATGGGGTCCCCGCAGACTGAGCTGCATTGGGGCTCCCTGCACGCCGCTGGTCAGCAAGGTCGGCCCCAGGTGGGCACGGCGACGATCGCGGTGCGGTAAAACTAGAAGCGCCGTGGCTACTTGGCGGCTTCTGGGGCGGCGGGCGCTGCCGGAGCCGGAGCAGCCGGAGCGGGCGCGTCGGCCTTGGGAGCGTCGGCCTTGGGTGCGTCAGCCTTCTTGGTCTCTTCGGCTTTCTGCGACAGCACGTCTTGGGCTGCGCTCTCTACCGACGAGTGATCGGAGCCGGCGCGGGCCAGGATGATCGACAGCACCATGAACAGGCCCGCGGCGACCGTCGTGGCGCGCGACAGCACTGAGGAGGCGCCGCGGCCGCCAAACACAGAACCGGTGGACGATCCCGCGCCAAACACGCCGCCACCACCGCGGCGGGCTACCGAGCCCGGCTGCAGCAGCACCACGATGATCAGAAACAGGCAGACGACAACATACAGGGCGATGGCCAGATTGATGAGCACGGACGTTCCCCCAAAGGATGCGCACAGATAGCCGACAAGCGGACTGCGCGAGGCCCGGTATGGTACATTGGCCCAAGCCCGCTAGCAAGGGCCCGCGGCGCGGAAAGGGAGCGAACGTCAGCCCTTGGCCTTGACGATCGCGGCGAACTCCTCAGCCTGCAGGCTGGCGCCGCCGACCAGCAGGCCGTCGATGTCTTCTTGCGTCAGCAGGCCGGCCGCGCTGGACGACTTGACAGATCCGCCATACTGAATACGGACTTTGGTGGCATAGGTCACGCCGAGCAGGTCGCCGATCTTTTGGCGGATGTCGGCGTGGACCTCCTGAGCTTGCTCTGGGGAGGCTACCAGACCGGTGCCGATCGCCCACACCGGCTCGTAGGCGACGACCATGTGCTCAAGCTGGCTGACCGTCAGACCCTCCAGGGCTGTGCGCAGTTGGCGGCCACAGACGCGAAAGGTCTCTCCGCTGTTGCGCTCTTCGAGTTTCTCGCCGACGCACAGCACCGGCTTGAGGCCGGCGTTCAGCGCTGCCCGCAGCTTTTTGGCCACGACCGCGTCGTCATCGCCAAAGACGTGGCGGCGCTCTGAGTGGCCAATCAGCACCCACTTGCAGCCGACCGACGTCAGCATCGCTGCCGAAACCGCCCCTGTGAAGGCGCCCTTGGCCTCAAAGTGCAGGTCTTGGGCACCCAGGCCAATCGACGAGCCAGCCAGGCGCTCGGCCACCGGCAGCAGATAAGGAAACGGCGGAAAAACGATCGTCTGCGCGCCCAAATACGCTGAGAGGCGGTGGCGCACCTCGGTGGCCAAGGTCTGCGCCTCGGTCAGGTCCAAGTTCATCTTCCAATTGCCGCCGATGATCGGGGTCCTGCTCATCTGTTACCTCCGTCCGCCGCGCAGCGCCTGGATACCCGGCATCGGCTGGCCCGACAGGTACTCCAAACTGGCGCCGCCGCCGGTAGAAATATGTGAAATCATTGGGGTGACTCCGGCCTGCTGCACCGCCGACACCGAGTCGCCGCCGCCCACCACCGAGGTCGCGGTGGACTGCGCCACCGCCCGCGCCACTGCCATGGTCCCTGTGGCAAACGGCTCCATCTCAAAGATGCCCATCGGCCCGTTCCACAGGATCGTGCGCGGCGGGGTCTGCATCTGCGGGTGGTGGCCGGCCAGCACCTGGGTAAAAAGCTCAATGGTGGCAGGGCCAATGTCGACTGCGATGTCGTCGGGGGCGATGTCGGCCGTGACTTTGACCTGGTGCGGCGCTTCGGCCTTGACCTCGGCGACTACCGTGTGATCGACGGGCAGAAACACCGCGACCCCCTTCTCTTCGCAGCGCGCCAGGATGTGCTTGGCCAGGCCCAGATGGTCTTTCTCCACCAGCGACTTGCCCATGTCGTGGCCCTGGGCCGCCAAGAAGGTGTAGGCCATGGCGCCGCCGATCACAAGACCCTGGACCAGCGGCAGCAGCGACTCAATGACCTCGATCTTGTCAGACACTTTGGCGCCGCCAAGCAGCGCAACGTACGGCGACTCGGGGCTGGTCATCAGCTTGGACAGCACTTCGAGCTCGCGCTCCAGCAGCAGCCCGGCGCCGCGCATCGGCACCAGCCGTGGCAGGGCCGCGACCGAGGCGTGGGCGCGGTGCACGCAGCCAAAGGCGTCGCAGATGTAGATGTCGCAGAGGTCAGCGAGTTTTCTGGCAAAATCCTCGTCATTGGCCTCTTCGCCGGGGTGGTAGCGCAGGTTCTCTAGCAGCACGATCTGCCCCGGGCGCTGGTTGGCGATGAGGTGGATCGCCGCGTCGCCAATGCAGTCGTCAGGGACCATGACTTCACAGGTAAGCAGCTCTGCCAGGCGGCGCCCCACCGACTCCAGCGAGTACTTGGCGGATTTCTTGCCCTTGGGCCGGCCCAGGTGCGAGCACAGGATCAGCCGCGCTTCGGCCTTGCGGATGAACTCGATGGTCGGCAAGGTGGCGCGGATGCGGGCGTCGTCGGTGATCGTGCCATCGGCGTCCATGGGGACGTTGAAGTCCGCGCGCAGCAGCACCCGCTTGTTCTGCAGGTGCAGATCGCGAACGGAGAGGATGTTCTGGGTCTTGAGCAGCGTTCCGGTTTCCATAGCAACCTCAGAGGCGGGTCCCGGGCTACCGCGGCAAACGCCATTGCGGGGGCCAGGGCACAGAAAGGGGTAGCAGCGCGGGCCAGTCAGCCCAAGGGCCTGCTACAGCGAGGCCAAGTAGCCAGTCAGTGCATACAGGCGGCTGGCATAGCCCCACTCGTTGTCGTACCAAGAGACGACCTTGACCAGGCGGCTGCCTTGGACGTGGGTCAGGGACGGATCGAACACCGAGCCGCTGCCGTCGCCGATAAGGTCGCTTGAGACGACCGGCTGGTCTTCGACGCGCAGAGTACCCGGCAGGTAGGCGGCGGCGGCGTCGCGCAAGATCTGGTTGACCTCGGCGCTGGTGGTGTCGCGGCTGACCTGCAGGACCAGGTCGATCAGCGAGACGTCTTGCACCGGCACCCGCATGGCGACACCGTGCAGCTTGCCCAGCAACTCAGGGACGACGAGGCCAATCGCCTTGGCCGCGCCGGTCGAGGTCGGCACGATGTTGACGGCGGCGCTGCGGCCGCGGCGCAGCTCTTTCTTGTGGGCCGTGTCGACCAGGACTTGGTCGGCGGTGTAGGCGTGGACGGTGGACATCACGCCCGACTCGATGCCCAGAGCGTGGTGCAGGGCCTTGGCCACCGGGGCCAGGCAAGTGGTGGTGCAAGACGCGGCCGAGACGACCTGGTGTTCGGCGGTCAACAGCTGGCAGTTGATGCCGCGGATCACCGTGATGTCGGGTGCTTCACTGCCCGACTCGCCTGGGGCGCTGATCAGGACCTTGGCGGCGCCGGCCTGGACGTGCAGCATCGCCTCAGAGCGCTTGCGGAAGCGGCCGGTCGACTCGATGACGACGTCTACGCCCAGCGCGCCCCAGGGCAGCTTGGCTGGGTCGGCCTGGGCAAACAGCTGAATCGCCTGGCTGCCGGCCTTGAGCAGCGTGCCCTCTAGGCTGAGGTCGCCGCCGAAGCGGCCGTGGGCCGAGTCGTAGCGCATCAGGTAGGCCAAGGCGTCGGGGTCGGTCAGGTCGTTGGCGGCTACCAAGTCAAACGGGCAAGCGGGGTCAAGAGCGGCCAGGCGGGCAAAGGCGCGGCCAATGCGGCCCAGGCCGTTGATGGCGATGCGAGGACGGCGAGCAGACATGAAAGCCCCAGAGAAAGCTGAAAAAGAACGCAGAGGACCGCAAGACGACCGGGGGGGCCAGCCAGCTTGGCAGCGGCCCAGCGCGCGGAGGATAGGCCCGTAGGTCTGCCTCGTCAAACAGGGCGGGAGCAGGGTTGTCTTGCAACTTTGCCAGTATCTTGCGGTTTCACCGACGTTGCTGGGACAACGCTTCCAGCAGTGCCGCCAGCTGCGACGCCGAAGAGGCCTGGTGGCGCAGCGCCGTCGCTTGAGCCAACAGCGCAATAGTCAAGGCCAACCCTATGGATTCTGCCACCAGCGCGGTCGCGGCGCCCAGCAGGGTGTGCCCCGAGCCCACCAGCAAGCCGACCAGGCTGGCGATCAAGAAACCGGCCGAGGTAGTGCCCAGCACGCCGGCGGCGATCTCCAGGGCGCGAGCGTAGCTGTCCAGCGTGGCCAAGCGGCCGCGGTGGCTGGCGATGAGGTCGACCATCTGGTCGGTATGCAGCGGCAGCGGCAGGTTGAGCGGCGCTGGTGCGTGGGCAGCGGCCGGCGGCGAAGACGGGTACGCAGGCGGCGCCGGCTGGTACGAAGCCGGGGCTGGGGCCGGCTGGGGCCGGGCGGCCGGCTGGGCGACCGGTACCTTGCGCAGGGGAGCGCGCGCGGCCGGCGGGGGCACCGCCTGCAGGCCGCCGCCGGGGGGGACGGTGCGCGGCGGCGCCATCGAGTGCATGGTCGCCCGCTTCATCTCGCCCGCGCCACCGGTGTCATAGACCTGGATGACGTCTGAGGACTCGCGGACCTCTTGGCTGCCCAAGTTGGGCTTGGCTGAGTCCGCCGCCGGCCGCACGGGCCGCACCAGCCCCGGATCGGCCGTGCGCGGCGACCCCGGCAGCTTGGGCGGCTGCTCAAAGCCCTCTGGCAGCAGCGTGGGGCGCTGGCGGGCCGGTGCCGGCTCATGGCGGCGCGCCGCGTAAGGCAAGGCGAATTCGTCGTCGTCTATGGTGGACACCGCGAACTTGGTGTTGGTGCCACTGGCGATTCCCAAGGTGGCCTTGGCCGAGGGCCCGGGCAGCGGCGCCTCGGGCAGGTCGGGCGGCAATTCATCATAAGTTTCGTAGAGCGCCCCAGTGTCGACGTGGGTGCCGGGGTCTGGATTGTTGCCGGCCATCGTGGGCTCCTGGAGGTCGGCGCTTGGAAACCGCGGAGATGCCGGGCCATGCGCACCATGGGCTATAGATACATGGAACGGCGGAATTTGAAAACAGCCGACCCCTTTGGACAGGTTAAGGTGCTGATGCGGATTGGGGAAGGGGCTGATAGCCGCTGCACGCGCCCTGCCGCGTAGGGCCCGCGGCGCTGCCGGGCCGCCGCTCCCCAAGCCCCTAGCAGCGTCAGCCCTCAGCAGCGTCAGTCCCTAGCCGTGTCAGCCTGCAGCCCTCTTCTCCAAGATCTCTACCGCGGGCAGCACTTTGCCTTCCAGGTACTCCAGAAAAGCGCCGCCGGCCGTGGAGATGTAGGACACCTTGTCGTAGATGTCGTACTTCTGGATCGCCGCGATGGTGTCGCCGCCGCCGGCCAGGGTAAAGGCCTTGGTCTGGGCAATGGCCTGGGCGACGGCCTTGGTGCCCTCGCCAAACTGGTCGAATTCAAACACGCCCACCGGCCCGTTCCACACCACCGTGCCGGCGGCCAGGATGATGTTGACCAGCTCTTGGGCCGAAGCTGGGCCAATATCCAGGATCATGTCGTCGTCGGCCACGGCATCGGCGCCTTTGACCACGGCCGGCTCGCCGGCGTCAAACTGCTTGGCGCACACCACGTCGGTGGCAACGGGGATGGTGGCGCCGCGGGCGGTCAGCTTGGCCATCAGCGCCTGCGCCGTGGGGATCAGCTCGTGCTCACACAAAGATTTCCCTACGTTTTTTCCGCTGGCCGCCAGGAAGGTGTTGGCGATGCCGCCGCCGACCACCAGCTGCTCGCACTTGTCGGCCAGGGCCTCTAGCACGGTCAGCTTGGTCGAGACCTTGGAGCCGCCGACAATCGCCACCATCGGCCGGGCCGGGTTGGCCAGCGCTTTGTCCAGGGCTTGCAGCTCTTCGGTCACCAGGATGCCGGCGCAGGCCGTCTGAGCGTACTGGGCCACGCCGTAGGTCGAGGCTTCGGCGCGGTGGGCGGTGCCAAAGGCGTCCATGACAAAGATATCGCACAGGGCCGCGTACTTGCGCGCGGTCGCCTCGCTGTTCTTCTTCTCGCCCTTGTTGATCCGGCAGTTCTCTAGCAGCACCACCTCGCCCTCGGCGACCTCAAAACCGCCGTCCACCCAGTCTTTGATCAGGCGCACCGGCTGGCCCAGCTGGGCGGCCATCACCTCGGCCACGGGCTGCAGCGAAACCTCTTGGCTCCACTCGCCTTCGGTGGGCCGCCCCAGGTGCGACGTCACCATCACCCGCGCGCCGGCTTGTTGGGCAAAGGCGATGGTGGGCATCGAAGCGGTGATGCGCGCGTCGGAAGTGACCTTGCCATCTTTGACCGGTACGTTGAGGTCGGCGCGGATCAGGATGCGCTTGCCCTTCAGATCCAGTTCAGTCATCCGCAGAAACTTAGCCATGGGGAACTCCTGGGAAGGAATGCGCCCAAGGCAGCTCGCAGATGGCGCCAGGGCGCGGAACACCGCGGGATGGGCAGCTGGCAGCGACCTCTCGGCATCGCATTGGCCAACTGCCCATCGCGGCAGAACTTTCTACTTGGCGACGAACTCGACCAAGCGCAGCATGTTGCAGGTGTAGCCGTACTCGTTGTCGTACCAGGCCACCACTTTGACAAAGGTGCTGTCCAGGGCGATGCCGGCTTCGGCGTCAAAGGTCGACGGGTAGGGGTTGCCCACAAAGTCGGTAGAGACCACCTTGTCGGTCGTGTAGCCCAGCACGCCCTTGAGCTCGCCTTCCGACGCGGCCTTCATGGCGGCGCAGATGTCGGCGTAGCTGGCCTCTTTGTTCAGCTCAACGGTCAAGTCGACCACCGAGACGTCCGACGTTGGCACGCGGAAAGCCATGCCGGTTAGCTTCTTGTTCAGCTCGGGCAGGATCTTGCCCACGGCCTTGGCGGCGCCGGTCGAGGAGGGGATGATGTTCTCCAAAATGCCGCGGCCGCCGCGCCAGTCTTTGTTGGACGGGCCGTCTACGGTCTTTTGGGTGGCGGTGGCGGCGTGCACCGTGGTCATCAGGCCGCGCTTGATGCCCCAATTGTTGTGGAGCACCATGGCCACTGGGGCCAGGCAGTTGGTGGTGCAAGAAGCGGCCGAGACGATTGCCTGGCCGGCGTAATTGGTGTGGTTGACGCCGTAAACGAACATCGGCGTGTCGTCCTTGGCCGGGGCCGACTGCACGACCTTCTTGGCGCCGGCCGTCAGGTGGGCCTGGCAGGACTCGGTGGTCAAGAAGAAGCCGGTGCAGTCGATGACGACCTCGGCGCCGATCTCGGCCCATTTCAGGTTGGCCGGATCTTTCTCTGCGGTCAGGCGGATGGTCTTGCCGTTGACGATCAGGTTGCCGCCAGCACTGGACACCTCGCCGGCAAAGCGGCCGTGCACGGAGTCGTACTTGAGCATGTAGGCCAGATAGTCGGGCTCCAGCAGGTCGTTGATGGCGACCACTTCGATGCCCGGGAATTCCTTGGCGATAGCCCGGAAGGTCATGCGACCGATACGACCAAACCCATTGATGCCAACCTTGATAGCCATGTCTCCATCTCCTTGAAAGACCGTCTGCGGATTGCCTGCCCTCAACCTATTGGGGACCGTGCAGACCACGGCCGCCGTGGCGCGCGCGCATGGTACTCCCAAACAGCCGCGGAGCCCATGGCGCTGGCTGCGACCGCCCCTTGGCCCCCTGCGCCTTGCGCCGCCCGGGCCGTAGGTGGCCGGGATGCTGCGGCGGGTTCAGTGGGTAAATGTGTTGATATGGCTTGGTTTATCTGGTGCAAGGTGCGGGGCGCGGCGTTCGCCGGTGAAGTGATCGCTGGCTTGGATGTTGGGCGCGTCGGCTGGCGCCGATCGGGCTGGGCCTTTTTGCCCGCCCGCGGCCGCGACCCTTGGCAGGTCCGGCTGGCACGGCTCGCCCTAGTCCTGTATCGTAGCCGTCGCAACCGAGGTCGAGATGGCGGGTTTTTGCACGGAACATTGGCAGTTTCTAAGGAGCGGCCCAGCTTTGTGACTTTGGCTGCTGGTCGCGGCGGCGGGCACCGGCGGCTGTGGCGATGGCATTCATGACGAGGCTGCCGACAGCGCTATCGCAGCCGATGGCCTTGCGGCCGACACTGTGCCTCCCGCCGACGCAGCCGACGCGACCCCGCCAGACTCGACCTCACCAGACAGTGACGCTGCAGCTACCGACGCCGCCTCCGCCTCGGACGGCGAAACAGCCAGCGACGCCGGCGGAAAATGCACCGGCGGTCCACAGCTGTGCGGTTGCAGTGCCAACAGCGACTGCGCCAAGCAAGACGACGGCGACCTGTGCAACGGCGGCCTGTACTGCGACACCTTGGTGCTGCCCCACGTCTGCAAGCCAGACAACAAGCCGGTGGCGTGTCCGCCGGCGGGCGCCGCTTGTCTGACCAGCGTTTGCGTGGCCAAGACGGGCTTGTGCGTCGGCGCTGCAGACCTGGCCCAGGACGGCAGCCCGTGCGATGACGGCGACGCTTGCACCGCCGCCACCCTGTGCCAAAACGGCAGCTGCAGCGGCGGCAAAACCAAGGACTGCAACGACAACAACCCCTGCAGTGCAGACAGCTGTGTGGCGGGCGGCTGCGTTCACCTGGCCAGCATCGCCACCGCCTGCGACGACGGCAGCGCCTGCACCAGCGGCGACAAGTGCAGCGCCTCTAGCCAGTGTCAGGGCACGCCGATCAGCTGCGATGACGGCACCCCCTGCACCGATGACAGCTGCGACGCCAAAAGCGGCTGCCATTTCAAGGCCAACACGGCCCCCTGCAGTGACGGCGACCTGTGCACCGCCAGCGACACCTGCAGCGGCGGCAAGTGCGCCGGCACCGCCAAGAACTGCAACGACGGAAATCCGTGCACCGCCGATCAGTGCAAGCCCCTGACGGGCCAATGTGTGTTCGCGCCGACCACCGCCAGCTGCGACGACGGCAACCTCTGCACCGCCAAAGACGCCTGCGTCAGCGGGGTGTGCCTGGGCGTGCCGCTCGCCTGCCCCGGTAGCTGCGGCGGAGGGTGCGACCCGCTGCAGGGCTGCCAGAGCGCGGCCGTCAGCTGCGACGACGCCAACAGCTGCACCCAAGACACCTGCGTGGCGGGCGTGGGCTGTGTCGGCGAACCGCTAAACGGCGCTGCCTGTGGCGGGACCAAAGCGGCGACCTGCGCCAGCGGCGTCTGCAGCAATTGTCAGGCGATCTATGCCTTTGTCAGCGTGCAGGGCATGGACGTCAACCTGGCTGCCGTAGTCAGCGGCGGCACCAGCGGCGACGTCTTTGCCGTGGGCAGCGCAGCCAAGACCGGCGGGCCGCGCGATGGGCTGTTTGTTCGCCTCAAGGGAGGCACTGTCCAGCAAGCCCCTGTTCTGCTAGGGGGAGTGGCGTCCGGCGATGACAGCCTGGCGGGCTTGGTGCTTAGCGGCCCGTCCCAGCTGGTGGCGGTGGGGTGGCTGCAGGGCGGCGGCACTTCGCCAAGCCAAGAAGCGTGGGTGGTCGGCGTAGGCGCGGACGGCGCCGTCCAGTTCAACACCACCCACGGCACCGGAAAAGACGATGGGTTTCTTGGGATTTTGGGCCTACCTAACCAGATGCTCGCCTTTGGTTACCAAGATGACAAGGGCTGGGTCGCCCAGGTCAAGGCCGGCGGCGCCCTAGGAGCCTGTCGGGATAATCCCCGCCAGGCTCCGTGCCATTTTGCGTTTTTTTCAGTCGGGCAAGAAATATTGGAAGTGAATTCCAATATTTCGCCCGCCTGGGCGCTCGCAAGACGATCGCCCTAGGACCCTG
>CAIXGW010000063.1 GCA_903919145.1 uncultured Myxococcales bacterium | reverse complement strand
GTGGTCGCCGGTGTCGCATCGGACATTGCCTAGGGGAGTGTCCGACGGGGGCGCGGACCGGCGCAGTGTCGCATCGGACATTGCCTAGGGGAGTGTCCGGCGGAGGCGCGGACCGGCGCGGTGGCGCATCGGACATTGCCTAGGGGAGTGTCCGACGGCGCTTGACACCACCGCCCTGCATCTGCGGCAATTGGCCGCCACCGACCACCCTACGGTCGCCAGGAATCCATGCGCAGCCCCAGCAGCAGCCGCATCCGCGCCAACCACGCCGAGCGCGCCGACGGCAAGCCCATTGTCGTAGTGCCCATCGCTCCGCCGGCGGTCCAAGAGCGGCGACGCCGGCAGATTCGCGCCGTTGGCCCGGGCGAGAAGGCCAATCGCTACACCCTGCCCTCTGCGCTGGATACCGCGAGTCCGGTGGGTTATCGCATGCGTATAGGCCTGACGGGGCAAGAAGCGCAGCATGCGGTCAGCCTGCTGGCCCTGCCGCGGCCAGGGGAATTTGAGCCTGGCAGTGCGGTGACCGAGCAAGAGCTGTTTGAAGAGAGCAGCCTGGGCGTGCTGACCTCGCGCCAGTCGACCAACTTCCGCGGCCACCGCCAATTGACGTTTGGGCCGGAGACCTCAGAGCGCATTGGCCACCTGCTGCGCTCGCTGCGCCACCGCGAGGCGCCAGTGCTGGACCACGCGGCGTACACCCATGTGGTGCTGGCCCGGCCCTACCGCACGCCGTTTACCCTGCTGTTGACCTTTGTGGGCCACAAGCCCCTGCTGTCGATAGCTGGCGTGGCGATGCGGGTGTATGACAAGCGCGTCCACCACGCCGACGACATTCCGACGATCGGCTACCTGCAGCATCTGCATGTGGGCATTCTGGCGGATGCGATGGAGCGCGCGGCGGTGATTGCCTCGGGCGGCAACCGCATGGCCCAGGTGTTCATGCAGCCGTTTTGCGGGCGCGGCCGCCGCGATGACAAGCCGGTGGCTCACGCGCTGGAGGAGCTGTGCGGGCTGACGATGCAGGAGCGGGCCCTGGGCTGGCGGGTGGCCCTGGTGGCCCAGGTCGGTCAGGTTCCGGCAAGCAAGCGGCCAGATGTGCCGGTGCAGACGCTGCGCAAGATCGGCGCCAACCTGATGGCGTTTCGCAGCGAGCGGATCCTGCCGGGCGTCAACGCCGAAGAGAAGGCCCCGCCCGAGTACCAGACCCGCCAGCCGATGGACGTGCCAGATGAGCTGACCGTTCAGTGCGGCCGCGCCGGCTATAACGCCTTTGACCACTGGACCAGCTGCGGCCGCGACCGCGCCAAGGATTTGCTGCTGCTCGATCGCGTCGATGTGCTGACGCCAGACGGCGAGCGCCGCCTCAAGGAGATGAGCGAGCAGCAGAACCGCGTGACCGACAAGCTGATTGCCAACCTGCCGCTGTGGGCCGACCTGCCAACGGGAAAGGCGCTGTCTCGCAATGCTGAGCGCGGGCGCAAGGCTTTTGCCCTGGTGGGCCAGCGAATCTACATCGGCGGACTGTCGCAGCGCGGCATCGAGCGCCATGACATGGACTGGGAGCACGCGGTGCGGGCGATGGGCGCGGCCTCGTCGCGGGCGGCGCTGGTGGCTGAGCTGATGGGAGTGGTGGATCTGCCAGCCGATTGCGACCTACTGTGCGGGGTCTGCTTGATGGCCGGCCCCGTCAACCAAAACGACATCGGCAAGCAATTCTATGGCGAGAAGGACCTGCTGGCAGAGAACCACGCCCAAGAAGACCCCACATCGCTGCTGGTGTGGACGCTGAAAGCCAAGACCGTGGCGGATCCCATTGGCAATGAAGAGCAGTTGCTAAACGCCGCGCGTCAAGGGGCCTTGGTCGATCTGCGCCAGGGGCCGCACGAGATGTGCAAAGTCGAGGCGCCATCCAGCTCCAGCTCGCCCGCCGCCGCCACCCTGCGGCCGATGCGCCAGCGCGATGGCCGGGTCAACACCGAGCGGGCTTTTGGCGAGTTCGGCAACTTTGCCGTGGGCAGCGAAGGGCAAGAAATTTCTGGCAATCGCGGCTCGCCCTGGCCGGCAGCTTGGGCCCAGGCACCAGTTTGGCCGGGCCGCGTGTCTGAGAGTTCTGCTGCGCAAAGCCGTAGTTCGCTCTCTGGAGGCCAGCGATGAGTACTGTGCGCCGCCGCGTTTTTGAGCGCCCGCCGAGCCTGGTTCCGGCCTGGGTGCGCGCCTTCAGCTCAGCGACCAAGCCGCTGGGCGACCTGAGCGATCAGCCCTTTCTGCACATGGAAATGCTGCCGCAGCGCGCCGATCCGGGTCTGCTGGCCCGCTACCGCCGGCTGTGCGGGTTTGTCGAGGGACCGTGGCTGCCCATGACGTTTCCCCAGGTGATGGCCGGCGCGCTGCACATCACCATGGTGACTGACCGGCGTTTCCCGGTCCCCGCCGCCGGACTGGTGCATCTGCGCAACCAGATCGAGGTGCTGCAGCGCATTGGCGTGGACGACTCGATCCACTTTGCCTGCCACCTGGACCCGCCGCGGCAGACGGCGCGCGGCCTGGAGTTTGACCTGGTGACGCTGGCAACGGTCCACGGCAACCCAGCCTGGCGGTCGGTGATCACGATGCTGTCTCGCCCGGCTGCGGCCAAACCGCCAGCCAAGACCGCAGCCGAGCCTTCCGCCCCTGCCGTCGCGGTGCCCAAGCCGGCGGTGGAGCCAGCGGGGCCAGTGCTGCGCTCTGTGCTGTTGCGCGCCCCTGAAGACCTGGGCCGCCGCTACGCCGCCATTGCCGGCGACTTCAACCCGATTCACCTGCACGCCGCGACCGCCAAGCTGTTTGGGTTTCCGCGGGCGATTGCCCACGGCATGTGGTCGCTGGCCCGCGCGGTGGCCGAGTGCGAGGACGACCTGCCGCCCTGCCCGCTCAAGATCGATGGGTCGTTTCGCAAGCCGGTGCTGCTGCCTTCTAGGCTGCTGCTGACCGCGACTGCTACGGCCAAAGGCGTAAAGGTGACGCTGAGCTCGACAGATGGCAGCAAGGTGCACCTGGTGGCGGCGGTCGAGGGCCTGGGGCTGGTAGAGCAGGCGTAGGCCCCGAGTGGCCGAACTCTACTCAGCTTCAGTTAAGCTCCAGCCCGGCCCGTGGAGCCCGCGTCAGTCGCGAAACCGCTCTGGCACCTGGCCGCCAAACGCGGGATCGTACTTTCCCAAGAAACCCTGATACTTGCCGCGGGTCTTGGCCACCTGGGTGCGCAGGCCCACCACGGTGTCGATCGGCAGCTTTCTGACCGTCCGCGCTACCAGCCACTCGGGCAGCATTCCGCCTGAGTCCGCATCGATTTGGTAGGTGATGCGCGTGCGCTTCTCATCCAGCGCCTGCAGCCGGTAGTAGCCGCGCAGCCGCGGCATGCGCACGCAGCCATCCTGAGGCGGCATGGCGGGCAGGCTGACGGATTGAAAGCGGCTCCACACCTCGCGCTTGGCCACGCTGCCTTGGATGGTGCCGTGGACCACAACGTCGCGGTCGCTGACCGGCCACGGCGCCTTGGTGCGGTTGTAGACGTAGCGCTCAAACTCATCAACCGCCTTGACCACCTTGGAGACCTTGCAGTTGCTCATCCACTCGGTGTGGCGCGCGGTGTCGTCCAGCACGGCCAGGCACTCAAACATGCCGGCGTCGACGGTGCCTATGCCCTTGAACACCGGCACCGTCCGGCCCGGCTCGTCTCGCACCCACACGACCACGCCGTTTTCGGTCATCAGGTGCTTCCACTCGCCGTCTTCTTGCGCCCAGGCCGTGCGCGTCAGGCCTTGCGAGCCCACCAGCGCCGCCGACCCACCGGCCAACACTGCGCTGCCCAGCCACTCGCGCCGGGTCCAGATCCTGTTTCCACTAGTGCCCATCGACCCCCCGCCGTTCGCCGTCGCCCCACCTGTCTCCTCAACCAGCATACCCAACTGCGCTGGCGGAGGCCAGTTCTGACCGACGGCCGCCGGACCGCCAAGCTGTGGCCTCTCTCCGGGCGTTCGCCGCCGCCGGGGCCTTGCTGAACCAGAGAATCACACGTAGTTTCATGGATCAGACATTGCCTAGGGGATTGTCCGATGGCCCCAGGCCCCGCTGCGCAACCGCACCGAGCCGTGGTATCTTCTGGCCATGACGACAGCCACCCACCCCCGCCAGTCCAAAAACGCGCCGCTGTGGAAACGCGTGCGCAGCCGCTTCAGGGCCTGGAAGGCCAGCAAGCCAGTGGTGTTGGAAGTGTTAGAGACGGTGGGGCGGATTGGCGTGTTCGATCGCGCGGCGGCGCTGGCGATGTACTCGCTGCTGGCGGCCTTGCCGTCGCTCTTTGCGGCTTTTTCAGTGATTGGCTACCTGCTGGGCGCGGTGGACAAAGCGGGCGACATCACCGGCCTGGACCTGGAGCTGCGATCGGCCACGCTGGCACAGCTGACCAAGTGGATGCGCCAGGCCCTGCCGGGGATTACCTGGAACCCGGCCGAGTTTGCTGCGACCATGGTCAACCACCGCGTCAGCAACGGCGTGTTGGGTTTTGTGATGGCGGTGGCGCTGGGTCTGACCGTGTTTGGCCGCATCGACGACGCCATCCGCGACCTGTTCAGTAAAAAGCGCCGTTCAAGCATCCGCGCTGCGGGCTATATGGCGGTGCTGACGTCCTTTGCCGTCGTGGTGGCGCTGCTGGTCAATTTGCTGGGGCCTCTGGTCGAGCTGGGGGCGTACGTGGCATCGACCAGCGTGCGCACGGTGAGCCTGGGCTACCTGGATGGCGTGGCGCTGGTGGTTGGCGTGTCGCAGGCTTTTCCGGTGGCGCTCATCTTCTTTCTGCTGGTGCGCTGGTCGGTGGGGAACGTGGGCAACCGCCGGCTGGCGCTGACGTCTATTGCCTTTGGGCTGCTGTGGATGCTGGGTCAGCGGGTCTTTACCATGTACGTCAAGTCGGTGGTGCACATGGATGCGGTCTACGGCGCCCTGACCGGCGTTGTGGCGCTGCTGCTGTGGATGTTCTACGCCAACATTGCGTTCATCTTTACCGTGGGTGTGGTGGCGACTCTGACGCGACGGGCGGCGCCCAAGACCGAGCCTGCACCGGTGGGCGGGCATACCAAGGGCTGAGGTTCAGCGCAGATCCTCAAGGTCCAGTAGCGATCCCTTGGGGTTGCCCAAGGCCAGCTGTTCAGGGGTGATCGCCTGCAATTCGCCCTCGCCATGGGCGCGCAGGTAGTCGCCGCGCATGCCGTGGCACCAGGGCCGCGCCGCACAGCTCGCACAGGCCTCTACGTGGCGACCCAGCTCTATCGAGCTCGTCTCCAGCGCAAAGGACTGGCCACCGGGATTGGCGACCAGCAGGCCCATGCCCCTGGCGTCAAACTGCAGATCCCAGGCCGTGGGCGGCACCAGGCAATGCGGGGTGTTCAGCGAGCACAGCGTTGCCCCGTGGCGATGGGCGATGTCGCGCGCCTCCAGCATCAGCGGCCTTAGGGTGGTCAGGCGTGGAATCAGGTGGGCTAGGTCGCGATCGCCTTGGTCTACCAGCGAAAACAGCCAGAGGTTGAAGTGGCGCACCCCGCGCTGGGCGTAGTGGTCCACCAACTCGGGCAGCTCTTGGCAGTTGCGGGTGGTCAGCAGGACATCGCCCTCTAGCCGCAGCGGGGTGGCACGCAGCACCTCCAGGGCGGTGGTCAGCAGCGCATGAGAGCCCGGGGTGCGGTTGAGGGCGTCGTGGACCTTGGGGTCCAAGCTTTTGAGCAAGAGGTTGACCTCGTTCATGCCCGCGGCGATGGCCCGCTCGGCAAACTGCGGGTAGCTGAACAGCATGGCGTTGGTCTGCACCTTGATCCGCTGATAGCCCAGCTGCTTGGCGGCTCTGAGCGTGGCCAGAAAGTCCTTGCGCAGCGTCGGTTCGCCACCCGACAGCCACAGGTGGCGCGCTCCTTGACGCCGGCCATGCTGCAGCCACTGCAGGACTTCGGGCCAGTCCATCTGGTCACGGGCTTCAGCGCTGCAAGAGTGGCAGCCCAGGCACCGGCAATTGCAGGCATAGCCCGGCGAAATCTCGATCCAGCGCAAGCGCGGCGGGCCAGGGTTGGTGGCAGAGGGCGCGGTCATCGGGCTCCTAAGGCGAACGTCTTGCCAGCGCCCACGGGGGCGAAATGGGTGAGCTCCCCGGCAACATCTCTTGCTCTGCTGGAAAGCCACCTTGTCGGGGGAGGGAGCTTAGGGGGCCTACAGGCTCCAAGGGCCAAAGTATACGGAAACCGCGAGACTGCCGCACATCTGGAGGCCGGCCTGGCCTGCGGGGCTACATGTGGACCAGCGTAGCGTCTGGGTCGAGGTGGGGCTGGGTTACAGTCTCGCCGCGCAGCTCAGCGGCGGACCACTCGTGGGCGGGCGGCGGCGCTGGCCGCTGCAACACCAGCTGTCTCAGCTCGGCCGTCAAGTCGGGTTTGCCAAGGGTGGCTAAGAGCTTGGCCAGGGTCGCCGCCACTTCGGTCGCGTCGGCTGCGCGCAGCCGGGGATCGGTGGCCAGTAGCGTGTTCAGCAGTTCCTGCAGCTGAGCGGGCTCCAGCTCGGCGTATTGGCGGTGAGCGTCGGTCTGGCCGTCGGGACTTTGACCGGTCAGCATCTCTCGCAGCAGCAAACCTAGCGCAAACAGGTCGGTGCGACGGTCCAGCGGCTGGCCATTGCGCTGCTCTGGCGAGGCGTACGCCCACTTTCCCGGCATGTGCTCGGCACTATCCAGCGAGGCCAGCCCGGTGACCTGGGCAATGCCAAAGTCGATAAGAACTACCAACCCTTCCTGCGAAATTTGTACATTGGTGGGCGACAGGTCGCGGTGGACTACCCCGGCCGCGTGCGCCGCTGCCAGGCCCTGGGCGACCTGCCCGGCGATCCCCAGCGCCATCGCCACGTCCAAGCGCCGCGCGGTGGAGCCCTGCCCCGTCGCCGCCGCCCGATCCGCCGGATCCGCTACCCCCGCAAGCAATTGCCGAAGGTTGACGCCGCCGAGCCACGGCATGGCGATGTACGGCAGGTCGTTGCCGCGCCCGGCGTGCAGCAGCTTGACGACTGCAGGGTGGTCGATGCGCCGCAATGCGTCGACTTCTCTTAGGTATTGCTGAGCGACCCAGCCATCGCCGGCCAGACCGGGCAGCAGCCTCTTGACCGCCACATCCGCTGCCAGCGGCCCCGCCCCCAGCTGGCGGGCGCGAAAGACTTCGGCCATGCTGCCGGTCGCCACCCGCTCTAGCAGCAGATACCTGTCAAAAACTTGGGTGTTGGCCATTAGTTAGAACCGCCGCGCTCGCGCAGCTTGTTGTACAGGGTGCCGCGGTCGATGCCCAGGCTCTCTGCAGCGCGCTTCTTGTTGCCGGCAAAGCGCTCCAAGCGCGAGCTGATGAGGCGCTCTTCGATCTCGGGCAGGCTGGCGCTGTCCCACCAGGCGCCTGGCGCACTGGCTTCGCTGGGGGTGGCCAGGTCAGCGCGCTCGCGAGAGAGCAGCGGATCCACATCGCTCAGCTCCAGGACCTGACCATCGGCAAACAGGCATGCCGCCTTGAGGACTGTCTCCAGCTGCCGCACGTTGCCCGGCCAAGCGAACTGTACCAGGCGCCCCATGGCCGACTTGGACACCCGCACCACCGAGCCGACACGGGCCGCGCGGTTCTCTCCAATGAAGTACTCTACAAGCAGCGGAATGTCTTCGGCGCGCTGGCGCAGAGGCGGAATCACCAGCTCTACCACCTTGAGGCGGTACAGCAGGTCCTCTCTGAAGGTGCCTTGCGCCACCATGGCCTGCAGGTCGCGGTGGGTCGCGGCCACCAGCCGGGTGTCGACCTTGCGCGTCGCCGTCTCGCCAACCCGGGTGATCTCGCCGGTTTGCAGCACGCGCAGCAGCTTGACCTGCATCTCTAGCGGCATCTCTCCCACTTCATCCAACAGCAGCGTACCGCCGTGGGCCGCCTCAAACAGGCCGCGCCGCTCAGCCACCGCCCCAGTAAAGGCGCCGCGGGCATGGCCAAACAGCTCGGACTCCAACAGGTTGGTTGGCAGCGCCCCGCAGTTGACCGCGACAAACGGACCTTTTTGCCGCCGCCCAGTAAAGTGAATTGCCCGCGCCACCAATTCCTTGCCGGTGCCAGACTCGCCGCGCAGCAGCACTGGGAAATCGTGGTCGCGCACCCGGTCCATCAGGCCAAACAGCCGCAGCAGCTGCGGACTGTCGCCCTTGATCTGCGAATAGTCGCTGCGGCGGGCGATCGCCAAGCGCTGGGCATCCAGGTCGGCGCGGGCGTGGCCAAGCTGGTCTTCGACTTCTGCCAGCTGGGCGCGCAGTTGGCCGTTGAGCACCACCACTTCTGCCCGGGCCTTTTCCAGCGCCTCGGCCGTGTCGCGCTGCTGGCCGATCAGCCGCGCCGTTTGAATCGCAATCGCCGCCTGGTCGGCCAGGGCCGCCAGCAAAGCCGCGTGCTCTGGTGAAAAGGCCCCAGCGGCGAAGCGGTTGTCGACGTAGACCACCCCCAGGGCTCCGCTTTGCATCCGCAGCGGCACGCACAGGATCGAGCGCAGGCTGCCGGTGTGAACGCTGGCCTGCTCGGCAAACCGCGCGTCGGCCTGGGCATCGACGGACAGCACCGCGTCGCCCGAGGCAAACACCTCTTCGGCGACACTGTGGCTCAGCTTGTGCTGCGGACGCTTGAGGTTTTCGCGGTCCAGGTTGCGCGCCACCGCCACCCGCAGCCGCACCGCGCGGACCTCTGGCGGATCGGCGGGGTCGCCATCGTCGATCAGCAGAAAGCCGCGCTCCGCCCCGGTCAGCAGGATGGCCGAGTCCATCACGATGTCGAGCATGTCTGCAATATCGCGCTGGTTGCTGAGGCGGCGGTTGATCGCGACCAGGGTCGGCAGCAGCCCGGTGCGGGCCCCTTCGGCCGCGGTATCCAGGTGACCGTGCGCCACCGCCGCTAGGACCGCCCGCGCCGCGGCGTCTCCAGGTGCCCGCTCAAACGCCAGCCGCTCTTGGCCCGTCAGTGTCAGCGCCACCCGCTCGACCAGAGCCAGCTGCTCGCGCGCCGCCTCTACCGCCTCTAACAACCGCCCGCGCTGCAACAGCAACCGCACCCGCAGGGCCGCGGCCAGCGTCCGGTGCAGCGGCTTGCTGGGCGGCAGCAGCTCTAGCGCCAGCCGCAGGTCGTCATCGACGCGGGCCAGCCGATCGGCCGCCAGGGCGCGGAAGGGGGTCTCTTCCAGCTGGGTCAGGGCCAGCAAAGCCAGCGACCGCCCGTGCAATTCGCGCTGCCCCGCCGCCGAAGCCTGGCTGCGCACCAGGTTGGCCGCTTCGCGCGCCGCGGTGGCGTGGCCGGTCAGCAGCTGCAGGTGGGCCCGCTCCAGCTGGATCTCCAGCCGCTCATGGGTCGCGCCGGCCCGCTCTAGCGCCGCGTCGGCTTGCGCCAGCTGCTGCTGGGCCTCTGACAAATGCCCTTCGCGCCGGGCAATTTCGCCCAACAAGCAGCGCGCATTGCCTTCCATGTAGGCGTTGTCTACCTGTTGCCACACCAGCAGCGCGGGCTGTAGCTCAGCTTTGGCGCTGGCAAACAGCCCAAGGGTAGTCAGCAGATTGCCGCGGTTGTTGCGCGCCCGCGCCTCCGCCCCCGGATTGCCGGCCCGCGCGGCCAGCTCAATGACCCGGCCGTAGCCCTGCAGCGCCCGGCCCAGCTCGCCGGCCTCGTGGTCGACCACTGCGGAATTCATGGCCATGTTGACGGCGCGCACCCGGTCGCCGATCGCCTCAGCCACGGCGGCTGCCGCCTGGTAGTGCTGGCGCGCCAGAGCCAGGTCGCCGCGGCGATGACTCACCAATCCCAGACCGCCCTGCGCTGCAGAGAGCAGCCCAGCCCGGGCGCGCGGCAGCAATTCGCTCAGCTCTGCCTCTGCTTCATCCAGGCGGCCTGCGTAGTAACTGTGCAGTCCTCCTAGGTATTGGGCCACGTCCGCGCACTCGGGTCGCTGGCGCCCCGCCTCTTTGGCCTGCAGCAGGGCTAGCGCCGCGGCCTCGCGATCACCTTGCCAGGTGGCGGCAAAGGTCAACCACAGCCAGGCGTCGGCGTCGCTGGGGTCGCTCTTGGTCAATTGCGTCGCCAGCTCGCGGCATTGGGGATAGAGCCCCGAGCGAAAAGCCCACTCTGCCCGCGCCAACAGCAATGGCCGGTGGCGATCCCAGGCCTCTGGCCAGCGCCCGGCCAGCTCTCCGGCTTGGATCAGCTGGCCCTGGGCGGTCTTGGCCCTCAGCAGCGCCGCGGCCACCTCTGGCAGCTCTGGCGCGGCGGCGTCCAACGGCTGCGCCGCCAACCACGGTCCGCACAGCGCCTCGGCTGCGGCGTAGGCGCCCTGGCCAAGAAGGGCGGCAGCTGCATCGGCCACTTCGCGCCCCTCTGGCGCCTGGGAGGCATCGCTCTGCCACGCCCTGACCCGCAGCGCCGCGCGCTCGGCCGCCGTCTCAGCAGCGCTGGCCTGAGCACGCAATTCCGCGCCCACTAGCTCACAAGGCAGCGCCGCCAAGACGAATTGCCGCGCCGCCTGGTCGGCCATGGCCACCCGGTCTGGGCCACGCAGCGCCAACAGCGGCGAGCGCTCGGCAAAGGCGCGGGCTTGGGGGGGCAGCGCCATCGCTCCGCTGGCCGTCGCCAACCGGCCGATGAGCGGCCACCAGCTGGGATCCGGGAGCTGCAGCGCGCGGCGGGCTTGGGCCAGCTCGCCAACCACCACGGGCGGCAGCGCGGAGCCGTCGCGCCAGTCAACCCGCTCTGCGCCAATCTCGACTGCGCCCTGGTCGATGAGTTCTGCAGCCAGCTCAAGGGCTTCTCTGCGCCGCGCCCCAACCGTCTCCGCCAGCGCTGCGACCACGGCGGCATCCCAGCGGCGCCCACCGGTCACGGCGCTCAGTCGGTCTGCCAGGTCCTGCAGGTTCAGGGCCGGCAGCTGCCAAGCCTGGGCCGCCGCCGGCGCCTCGCCGCCCGCAGCGGCCAGTCGCCAACCCGGCAGCCGCTGTGGATCGGCCAGCAGCGCCTGCAGCACCGCCGCCGCCGCCGGAGACAATTCGCCGGCATCGTCTGCCAGCAGCCAACCGGGCGCCAGGCCCTCGTCCAGCGCGTCCAGGTGCTGGGCCAGCCATGCCGCGCCCTGCTCCGCCGCCTGCGCCAGTCCGTCTCCCAGCAGGGAGCCGCGCAGCGCCGGCGCTTGCCAAGCCCAGCTGTGCTGCCCGCAATTGATCAGCATTTGCCCTTGCTTGTCAGAGGTCAGCCACGCCACCGCCCGGCCGCTGTCTGCCGCTTGGGTGGCCAGCGTCCACAGCAGCGAAGAGCGCCCGCTGCCCGGCGGCCCCTGCAGCCACAACCCGCGGTGCTCGGGCAGGGCCTGCCCTACCTGTGTCAGTGACCGCCGCGAGCCCGCCCGGCGCATCGCCTGCGCCCACCACCGGCGATCCTGCGCTGGGTCGGCGTCGGCCCCCCGCCACAGCAGCAGCGCCGCCTCGGCGTCTTGAGGGCGGTGGCTGCGCTCCGGGGCCAGCATGGCGCTCAAGGCCGCCAGCAGGCGCTGGTCCAGCGGGTCGCCGTGCCCAGCCGGCAATTGGGGCCGCTGGTGGCGTTGTGGCTGTTGGGCCGGGTAGTTGGGCCAGGCCGGCGCCCCTAGCCACGCCTTCCACAGCGCCGCAGCCAGAGAGAACAGGTCGTCGCGCGGGTCCGCCAGTCCGCCGCGCAAGCGGTCCGGCGCCGCGCCGTCCAGCCGACCTGGGCCGCGGATCGCCTCGCCGTGGCGGTCCGCCAGGCCCAGGTCCAACAGCGTGACCTCGGGACCTGCCGCCGTGGTCTCGACCAACACATTGCCCGCGTGCAGGTCGCCGTGGACCCAGCCTTGAGCATGCAACACCGCCAGTCCGCGCAACAATGCCGCGCCGACGGCCAAGACTTCTTGGGCGGTGTGCCCTTGCAGCGCCGCGTCGAGCGGCAGGCCCGGACAGCGCGCCAGTACCAGTGCCTGGGCCCGGCCGCGGTGCTGGCTCGGTGCCACCGGGCTCAGCCACACCGGCTCTGGCAGCATCGCCAGCGGCACCTCTAGCAGCGCCCGCCACTCGCGGCTCAGCACGTCTTGCTGGTCGCGGTTGGCCAGCTTGATGACGAAGGCCGCCGGGTTGAGGGGGCCAGCGGGGCCTTGGCTCGCCAGCCACACGGCACCGCCACCGCCTTGGGCCAGCGGCTGCGCCCCCTGCCACTGGGCGATCTGCGGCGGGGCGTCGGGCGAAATGGCTGGATCTGGCTGGGGTTTGGCGCTGTGCATAGAATTTCCACACCGGTGAAGTTGTGGATACTTTCTACAGATGTGCCGAAACCGTCAACAGGAGAGCGCGGGCAGGGAGTCGGGCAGCGAGTTCCGCTAGAAATGTTGGTGATTTGCCGGTCTGGGGTTCACAGCAGTGGCCCTATTGGGCAGCTGCCCTGCGACTGGCGAACGCCCGCGGGCAAGAGTACTCTCGACGCCCCGCCAGCCGACGACGGCAGCAGCAAAACAATGAGAACAGCAGCTAATTCAGTTAGTTTTCTGGTTCGCTCTGGGCGCTTTGGGGCGCTGGCGCCGCGGCGGTGTCCATGAAGGGCCTTACCGCGCGGATCGACACGCCCTGGGTTGCCTTTACGCCGCTGGCGGCGCACACACTGGCCAGCGCCGAGCAGATCGCCTTTGGCGCCGACGGTCCGTTTGCCGCGGCGGCGGTCGGGGTCTATGGGTCGGGCAAAAGTACCTTGCTGTTTGCGATTTTGCGCCAAGCTCTGACCCGCGGCGCCTTGCCCGTGTGGGACGAAGCAGCGGCCTTTATCGAGCGGCTGGCCCCCGCCGGCGAGACGCTGCTGCCGCAGACCTTTGTGGCCCGCGTGCGCCACTGGCTCGCGCAGCTGGCCCAAGATAGCCCAGAGCGGCGCGCCTACCTGGCCGACCTGCACCAGCGCGGCCGCAGCGACGTGGCAGAGCGCTTGGGGCAAGGCCAGGGCCCTGGTTGCACCGTGGTGCTGCTGCTAGATGAGGTCGAGCAGGCCCACCAGCTGTTGCTCAAGCGCATTGCCACCGACGACGGCCAGCCGTTGCGGGCCCTGGTGGACGCCTGTGGCCCCGACCTGCGGCTGCTGCTGGCCTACGCTCCTGAGTCTTACCACGCCCTGGGCGATGCCGATCGCGGCCGGCTGGTGACCCTGCCAGTGCCGTCCATCGATGTCCCTGCTATTCAGGCGCATTTTGGCCTGTCGCGCGGTCAGGCCAATTTTGCCTGGTGGATCAGCCGGGGCCGCGCCCGTGGCGTCGAGCAGGCGGTGCGAGCGGTGCTGGAGCCGCTCAATGCCGGGCTCTTTGGCACAGATCTGGCGGCCCTTGGCGACGCAATGGATGCCCTGCCTGGGGTTTTTGGCGTCCCCGCGCTGCTGCGCCACGGCCTGGACCACCGCCGACTGGGCGAGCTGGCCGATCTGCGCCCGGTGGCCTGTGCCACTCCGTGTGGCGGCGTGGTCATTCAGGTCAGCGACCGCCGCAGCCTGGCCGACCGGATTCGCCATGAGCTGGGCCGGCGTTGGCGTGCGACCGAAGAGCTGCAGCCGGTGGCCAATGAGCTGGTGGCGGTGATCGAAGCCTGCGCTGACGAAGACGACCGCGCCTACCTGACGTTGGACGATTTTGCCGCGGCGCTGCGGGTAGCCGAGGCCCGCGCCGTGGAGTCGGGGCGCATCCGCGAGCCCCTGGACGGGCTGGGCCAAGAGGGAGCGCGGATTTTTGACGCCCTGGGCGAGATGGGGCCTCTTGCCCGGCGCCTGCCTTTTGCCCTGCGGGAACTGGCGGACGAGCTGTTTCCCTCGCCGTTTACCGACCCCTATCTGCCCCTGGACGATGGCCGCGTGCCCAACGAAGCCGAGCTCGACCGGCGCCTGCGCGATCTTGCGGGGGTACAGGGGCCTTTGCTGCGGTCAGAATCGGCGGGCTTCAGCGTGTTTGCCCATGCCGGTCGCCTGGCCCAGCACATCGAAGCGGGGGCACTGGATGGCGCGGACGATCCCCTGCGCGCGCTGCTGCTGGACGCCAGCGGGCCGCGGCCGCCGCAGCTGGACTTGGCCGAGTTTGCCGGCCGGCTGGCGGTGGTGGACCCGGGGCGCTTTCACGCGACATTTCTGAAGTGTTTGGCGGTGCGCTGCCACGCTGCGGGCCTTGGGGCGCGCATGGATGCACTGCTGGAAAGCCCGCGCAGCGACCGGCAATTGGCCCGCAAAATCGCATGGCACCGCGATCGGGTGGCGGTGCAAGTGCGCGATGTGCGCCCGCGGCCTGCCCCGCGCTGGCAAGCCGCCGTCAGCTACATTCGCCAGAACGACAGCTTTCGCGGCACGTTGGCGCGCCTGGACCGCGACAGCCCGGCGCTGCTGGGCCTGCTGTTTGCCCTGCGGCCGATCTCGCCGGCCGAGCGGATTGTGAGCGCCAAAGCGGCGGCGCTATTTGCCGAAGGAAGTCCGCTGCGACGGCTGGCCCGCGAGGCCAATCCCGGTGGGCGGCTCTCTGGCGCGGCGGTGGTGATCGACAACCTGTTGCCGGCGGGGGCGCGCACGCCGCGCTGGACAGAGGTGGCGGTGGCGCCGGCCGCGGAGCTGAACGCCCTGCTGGAGCGGTTTGCCGGCGAGCCAGCGCTGCGCTCGCGCCTGGCGGCGTGGCTGTACAGCGAAGATCGCCTAAGGCTGGAGACTTTGCTGCAGCACCACGCCGGCACCCTGCCCGATGTGTCGCGCGAGCTGGACGCCCTGGATGCGCTGCGGCGGCTCGACGACACCTCGCGCCAGGCGGCGGCCATTGTCAGCGACTTGGAGCGCTGCACCGGCCGGCGCCAGGCGGGCTTGAGCGCATTGCGGCTGGGCAATTTCACCGATCAGGTGCGCACGCAGGCGGGGCCGGTAGAGCAGCTGCGCCTGTTGACCAGCGAGCTGCAGGGGCTGGGGGAGCGCAGCGGTCAGGCCTGGGTGCGCTCGCTGCTGCTGTGGGTGTGTGGCGTGATGGCTGCGCGGCTGCTTAAGGGCGTCGAAAAGGAGCAGGCCGCTTTGGCCGAGTGGCAGCGCATTGCCGCGGCCGGCGCGGATCTGGGCCGCCAGGCTGATGAATTGCAGCGCAGCTTGGCGGAGCTGGGCGCCCAGCGCTGCGTCGACCTGCTGCGCCACCGCCGGGCCCAGCTCGCCAACCAGCTGGACGCCCTGGCCACGGCAGCCCGCGAAGTCGACCACCTGCGCGCAGCGGTGACTTTGCTGGGGCCGCTGGTAGAGGCTTTGGAGCACGCCAGCGAAGCCCTGCAAGAGCGCGGCATCTCGATTGCCGAGGCGCTGGAGGCCTATCTGCCAGACCTGGATGCGACCAGCGCCGAGCTGGGGCTGCTGCGGCGCCTGCCAGAGCTGATGGCGGAGCTGGGCGCCGACGCTCCCCGACCGGCGGGCCGCGGCCTGATGGACTACCTGGAGGCCCTGCGCAAACACGCCGAGGCGTCGCGGCATCAGCGCCTGCGCATGCACTTGGAGAACCTGCTGGGCACGGTGCTGGACGGCGAGCTGCGGGTCGATCCCGGCGATGTGCAAGCCATTGACGCCGCGTGGGCGGCCCTGGGCGATTTTCCGCGCCAGCAGCTGAGCCAGGCGCTGCAAGCGGCGACCCCGCGCGGCTCTGACGAAATCCAGCGTTGGATCGTCGATGCGGCAGTCAAGATCCAGCTGTTGGCGGGGTGGGGCGAGGCGCCACTGCCGGCGCTGGCTCAGCTCGATCGCCGGATGGCCGGCTGGAGCCAGGGCTTGAGCGTGACGCCCGACGATCTGCGCGAAGCCGGGCGGATGCGCCAACGCGCCCTGGCCAGTCTGCAGAACCTGCGCTCAAGCCTGTTGCCCCAGGCGGTCATCGACGAGCTGGCCGGTGCCGGCCAATCCAGCGACGGGGCGCGCGCGTACCAGGCGATCGTTCAGGCGGCGCGCGACTTTGAGGAGCGTTGGCTGGCCCTCAAAGACCTCCACGCCAAGACCGCCGGCAGCTATCCCACTGGGGTCCTGGAGGCCACCACGGCCCAGGCCGCCCTGGTGGAGCTGGAGGCCATGTGCGCCCAGCAGGCGGCGACACTGGAGGCCCAAGTCGGGCAGCTGCGCGAAGTCGGCAGCGTGCTTGTCGTGCTGGGCGAACGCGCGGCCGGCATCCCCCATGAGCTTTCTCTGGCCGGTGCGACCCGGCTGCTAGAGCGCGAGCAGGCCCGGGTGCGAGAGGCCCTGGTGCGCCGCCACGAGGCCCTGGCCAACTGGCTGCAGACCGCGCGGCTGCCGCTGCGCCTGGCCCCGCCGCCGCGGCCAGAGCTGGAGGAGTGGCGCGGCGCCCTGGCCGAGGCGTGGCGGCAGGTGGGCGAAATTCAGCCACACCTTGACACTGCGCGGCGCCTGGGCTTGCCGCTGCCCACCGCGGCCACAGCGGATTGGTCCGAGCTGTTGGTGGCACTCAGGACCCACAATCAGCAGGCACTAGAGGAGCTTGCGGCCCTGCAACGCCAGCAGGAGGACTGCGCCGAGCGGCTGGCGCGCCTGGGAGGGCCGATGCCGCGGCCGGTACCCGCCAACCTGCCGCTGCCAGAGGCCCGCCAGCGCCTGGACCAGACGCGTGCCCACGTGGCGCAGCAGCGCCAGCAACGCCTGAGTGGTGCGTCGCCCGCGGCCCAGCAGTACTACGCGGCCGTGCTGGCCGGTGACGCTGCGGCCCTGCCCCCAGCGGTCGCCGAGCTGGTGGCCCTGGGGCTGCTGCGCACCGTAGAGGAGCCCACATGAAAGGCCGCGGCGAAGACGCCATGGCTGCGTGGCTGCAGCCGCGCCTGCAAGCCGCCATGCAAGACGCCACCGTGACCCTGCGCCTGCACCCCCAGCGCGAGGCCGAGTCAAACAAAAGCCCAGACTTTGTGCTGGAAATGGAAGTGCGGGTGCCGCTGTTTGACGGGGTGCCGTTGGTGGTCAAAGTGCCCATCCTGCTGGAGGTCGAGGCCGGCGCGGGCTTTGAGGGAGCGCTGATGGACCTGGAGCGTTATGTCACCCGCAGCGTTGACGGCAGTGGTCGGCAACCACCGGCGATTTCCTTGCCGTTTATTGTGGCGACCGAGGCAGCGGCCGCCAACCGGCTGGAGGTAGTGCGGCAGCTGCCGGTGCAGTTTTCTGCCGTAGAATTGCCAATTCCCAGCCCCCAGTGGCGCCATCGCCGCGGCAGTTAGAGACTGGCGGTCGGCTGCTGGCCACCCAAGCGCCCGGGCTCCCAGGGGGCCCCGTGTAGCGGCGCGAAGCCAAGCTCAAGCAACGGAGGTCGGCGCAGCCGCCAGACGGAGTTCAAAAATGCAAGCCAGGATGGTAGGTTGGCTGGGTGCCGCTGGACGCGGACGGCGGGGCCCGGCTAGCTTGGCGGCGCGAACAGAGGATCGGGAGGATGCGGCGCGATGATGGTCTCCAACGGCGGCTCCCTACTGCGGGTGCTGCGCTGGCAATGGCGCTATGGGCTGATGTACGCCGGGTTGGGCGCTTCGGCGTGGCTGATCCACGACGTCGCTGGCTGGACCCACTTTCAGATTCCCATCGCTCCGGCCAGCATCGTTGGCGCGGCGCTGGGCATTTTCGCCAGCTTTCGCGTCAACGGTGCCTATGCGCGCTGGTGGGAGGGCCGGCAGCTGTGGGGCAAGCTCGTCAACAGCAGCCGCATGCTTGGCTCGCAGGCGTTGGCCTACCTAAGCGATCGCGCCACGGCCGAGCGCGCGGTCAGGCGGCAGGTCCTGTATGTTCATGTCCTGCGTTGCCAATTGCGCGACGACGACCCCTTTACCGACCCCATGGTGCAGCGTTCTGTCGCGCTGTGCGGCCTGACCGAGGGCCAAGTCGACGAATTGCGGCTACAGAGCTCGCCGTGCCACGCGCTGCTGGACCAGACGCTGAGCGAGCTGACCCGCGCCGGCGTCGAGCCGCTGCGTCTGCAGAGCCTGGACCAAACCTTGGCAGCGCTGCTGGACGCCCAAGGCGGCTGCGAGCGGATCAAGCGCACGCCGATGCCGCGCGGCTACGCCTTCTTTGTGTCGCAGCTCTTGGTGCTGTTTGCGATCCTGTTTCCGCTGGCGGTGGTGGCCAACCTCAGCTGGGCGGTGGTGCCGGTCAACCTGGCGGTCTGCCTGGCCTTTACCCTGATCAGCGAGACGGGGCGTGTGCTCGAAGACCCGTTCAACCACTTCTGGAACTCGCTGCCCATTACCAGCCTGTCCGTCACTATCGAACGCAACTTGCGCCAGCGCTTGGGCGATAGCGAGTTGCCCGCCGCCGTGACTGTCGACGCCAACGGCATCCTATGGTGATGCCCAAGGAGAACGCCGTGCTTGCTGCTGATCCCGTGAATCCTCCCGCGGCTACCGCGGACTCGCCGGCCACCAGACTGTTGCGGCTGAATTGGCAGGGGACGCTGCGCCGCGATGGCGGTGGCACGCCCACGCTGCCGCCCAGCTTTGTGGCCGAGCAGGGCCAGCTGGTGCGCATCTTGGACCTGCGCGAGGAGGCCGAGCTGACCGGGCCCCTGGGCCACATTCCGGCGGTGACGCACGTGCCGCTGCACAAGCTTGGCGAAGTGCCGCAAGTGCTGGACCGCGAGACCTGCGTGGTGCTGGTGTCGCAGCACGGCGACCGCGCTGGGGTGGCGGCGCGCTATCTGGAGGCCCTGGGCATGGTGCGCGTGGCGGCCATGCAGGGCGGGATGGCGGCCTGGCGCTCGCAGGGTTTTGTGTGCCTGCGCGACCCCAATTCGTACCGCAAAGAGCTGTTTGCCTTGGCGCCGGGCATGGGCCGCGACGGTCGGCCGCTGCACGCCCAGGCCTGTGTAGGGCCGCTGACCCAAGAACAGATCCAGCTGCACGTGGGCGATCCCCATGCCGTGCGCTGGGTCAAGCTGGCGGCGCTGGCGCTGCACGGCAAGCGCAGCTGCGTTGACGGTCGCGACGACCACGGCGTCATCGGGACGCCGGGCGGTGACGCCGGCGAGCTGCTGCTGGCGCTGGCCGCCATTGAGCAGGTGCGAGGCCAGCCCCTGGACGGGCGCGAAGTTGCCCAGATTCTAGAGCGCCACGTCGACACCTTTGGCCGCTTCTACATGCACAGCGACACCCATGCGATGAATCGCCTGATTGTTGAGGGGTTGCGCAAAGATGACCGCGTGGCGCCGCACCTGGGCTCTATCTTTGATGCGCAGGAGTGGCGCCGCTGGCTGATTCACCCTCCGGCTGGCGTGCGCCCTGCTCTGCTGGACCACCTGGCGCGCCCCGAGCACATGGGCTGCGGCCACCTGCGGTTTGCCATGACCGACCCGAGCTATGGCGTGCGCCCCGAGCTGGCCCAGGCATTCCTCAGGGCTTTTCACGAGCTGCGCTGGGCAGGTGCGCCCGAGCTAGAGTGGGTGGTGCTGGGCGGAGAGCACGTCGAGGCCGCGGTGGCCAGCGTGGTCATCACCGGCGCGCTGCACAGCTATACACGCGTTCCGCTGGTGTCGCCGATGGTGGCGGGCGCTCAGATGTTTGTGAACCACCCCCAGGTCACAGCCTTTCTGCGCGCTGAACTGGCGACTCACCTGGTAGAGTCCGGCGTGTGCCCTCCAGATGCCGCCCGAGACCTGCTGCCGACCCTGGAGCGGCTGGGAGGCATCCAGGCCAACGGCACGCTGACCCGCCTCGCCGCTGGCCTGCCGGTGTTTGAGATCCGCTTTGACCACAACAGCCCGGCGGAGGTTCGGGCGATCGGCGCCATCGGCAAGCCCTGAGCCGGCAACCAGGGCTGCCAACCCGATCAGACATTCCCCTAGGGAGTGTCCGACGGGGCTTCTCGGTGCGGGCCGTCTGCTGGCCGTCCGAAATTCGTCAAAGGCTACAAGGATCAGACATTCCCCTAGGGAGTGTCCGGCGGTGTCGCCCGGCGGGGACGGAACGCTGGCCGTCCAAAATTCATCAGCGGCTACAAGTATCAGACATTCCCCTAGGGAATGTCCGACGGGGCTTCTCGGTGCGGGCCGCCTGCTGGCCGTCCGAAATTCGTCAACGGCTACAAGCATCAGACATTCCCCTGGGGGTGTCCGGCGGTCAGTCGTGCTTGCGCCGGCGGTCTGCTATGGTCTGCCGGCCAGCGCGCACCCTTTCGGCGTGCATAGCCAGCCCCCACAGGAGGATTCCCTTGACCAAACAGACAAAATTCCACGACGGCATCATAGCGTTGCTCAACCTCAGCAGCTTGGCCCTGGGCTACTACGTGGACCCGCGGTTCTTGGCGATCGCCGCTGCGGACGGCGTGGTGATGGTATCCAGCTTGTTTACTGGGTTTTGCCCGGTCCACTACACGGTGGGCAAAGTGTTTCCGCCGGCGCGCTGAGCCCAATCCAGGAAAGCGCCAGCATCGGAGGTCCAGGTGAGCAGCAGTACCCCTCTTTCTCTAGTAGTCCTTGTGACCGGGTCGACGGACGGCATCGGCCGCGAGACCGCCCGCCAGTTGGTCAGCCGCGGCGCTCAGGTGGTCGTGCATGGTCGCGACGGGGTAAAAGTTCAGGCGGTGAGCGCTGAACTCGCAGCGCTCTGCGGTCGCGCCCAGCCCCAGGGGGTGGTCTTTGACCTGGCCGACTTTGCCGCGATTCGCCGCGGAGCCGCGCAACTGGTCGAACAGCTGCCGCGGTTGGACCGGGTCATTCACAATGCCGGGGTGTTTTCGACCGCCGGTCCAGCCGCTGCCGCCGCGCAGGCCCGGGGCGCCACTGGGCAGGTCGATCCGCTGGAACGCAGCTGGCAGGTCAACCACTTGGCGCCCCTGCTGCTGACTCACGAGCTGTTGCCATTGCTGCTGCGCTCGGCACCGGCGCGGGTGGTCGTGGTCGCGTCTGTGGCGCACAACCGCGGGCAGATCCACTGGGATCACCTGCAACAGCAGACGGGCTACGCCGCCTATGCCCAGTCCAAGCTGGCCAATGTGATGTTTGCCCGCGCCCTGGCACAGCGCTTTGACGCGGCGCAGCTAAGCGCCTTCAGCCTGCATCCAGGCGTGGTGGGCACCAAGCTGCTGCGAGAGGGCTTTGGCATGGACGGCCCCGACAGCTTGCAGGAAGGCGCCGCCACATCTGTGTATTGCGCACTGGCGCCCGGGCTTGAGGCGCTGAGCGGCCAGTATTTCGCGCGGTCGCAGCCTGCGCAGCCGGCCCCTCAGGCGGGCAGAGCCGACGACATCGAGCGGTTGTGGCGCCTGTCTTGCCAGCAGGTTGGGGTGCCGGTTGAGTGGGGCGTGGCGTAGCCCTCGGACACTCCCCAGGGCAGTGTCCGATGCGACACGGCGGGCCGTCGGACACTCCCCAGGGCAATGTCCGATGCGACACGGCAGGCCGTCGGACACTCCCCAGGGCAATGTCCGATGCGACACGGCGGGCCGTCGGACACTCCCCAGGGCAATGTCCGATGCGACACGGCGGGCCGTCGGACAGTCCCCAGGGCAATGTCCGATGCGACACGGCGGCCGTCGGACACTCCCCAGGGCAGTGTCCGATGCGACACGGCGGGCCGTCGGACAGTCCCCAGGGCAATGTCCGATGGCGCGGCACCGCATTGACCGCCGGCGCGGGGATCGTCACAATTGCCGTTCTGTGGCACCACTGCGCGCAGTCCATTCGCACAGCCAGCAAGGGCTCGGCTAGGCAGGCGCAATGAACCCCGGGGAGGCACCGTTGAACTGGCATTCACGAGGCGACAGGCGGCGGTGCTGGGCCCAGTTAGCTGGTGTGGCGGTGCTGGCCGCGTGGCTGGCGGGCTGCGGAGGCGGGCCCGAGACCTCGCCAAGCCTGAGCGTTGCCGACAGCGGTCAAGCCGGCAATGACCTGGGAGCCTCTGGCACCGACCAAGACATCCAGGACGGCGGGCTACAAGACAAGGATGCCGTCGGCGATGGCGGGGCCGGCGATGCGCCCGCCAGCGGCTGCCAGGGTCAAGCCCAGTGCGCCGCTGACCAAGCGTGCTTTGACGGCGTGTGCTCGCCTGCCGTGCCGTGCAAGAGCGACAAGAACTGCACCAGCCTAGACGCGGTGTGCGACTCCTCGGCTGGCCACTGCGTGCAATGCGAAGAGAGCGTGGACTGCCAGCCAGACTGGACCTGTGCAGATCGGGTGTGTGTGGCCCCGGCCAAGCCCTGTGCCAGCACCAAAGAGTGCGACGGCGACCAAGTGTGCGACAAATCCAAGGGCCAGTGCGTGCAGTGCGTGGACCCAACCGACTGCGACGGCGGTGCGACCTGCGTAGACAACCAGTGCGTGACCCAGCTGTGCCTAGACGGCGATGCGCAGTGCGCCGATGCGCTGACCCGCGAATTGTGCAATGGCGGACAGTGGATCAAGGCTGCGTGCGCCAAGGATCAGGGCTGCGAGGGCGGCGTGTGCAAGGCGCAGATCTGCCAGCCCGGCGCCAGCCAGTGCCAAGGGCCACAGTGGCAGACCTGTGCCGACAACGGCCTGCAGTGGTCGGCAGCCAAGGACTGCCCTGCGGAAAAGGTCTGCTTGGCGGGCGCTTGTGCCAGCAAGGTGTGCGCCAGCGGCCAGACCAGCTGCGCCGGCAGCGCGCTGCAGACGTGCACGGCTCAAGGCCTTTGGCAGAGCGGGCCGTGCGCCAGCAACCAGACCTGCGTAGTGGAGGCCGGCAAAGGGCTGTGCAAGCCGCTGGTCTGTACTCCCGGCTCCAAGACCTGCCAAGACAACGCGGTTGCCACCTGCGACGCCACCGGGACCGCAAAAACGACTGCGGCGCCTTGCCCGTCGCCCACGATCTGCCAAGCCGGGGCCTGCGTGAAAGCCCCCCTGTGCACGGCCGGCGCGGTCTCCTGTGCCGACGGCAAGACCCTGCAGACCTGTGCTGCCGACGGCGAGGCCTACCAAACGACCCCTTGCGAGGCGGGCAAAGTGTGCAGCAGCGGGCAGTGCGTGGTGCCGCCCTGCAGCCTTGGCCAAGTCCAGTGCAGCGGCGACATTGTGCAGACCTGTGCCATCGGCGGCGTCTGGCAAAACCTCTTGGACTGTCAGCAGAACGGCGCCTCCTGCAAGAGCGGCAGCTGCGTGACCAACCCCTGCATCTTTGGCAACTACGGCTGCGTCGATGGCGTGCCGGGTTTCTGCACCAAAGACGCCGGCTGGTCCAAGCAAGCCCCCTGCCCCAGTGGACAGGTGTGCATCAACAAAGGCGAGTGCAAGGCCAAGGTGTGCGTGCCGTGGCAGACGTATTGTCAGGGCGATGACGTCGCGACCTGCGATTCCACCGGCACCAAGGCAACGGTCTTGAGCAAGTGCGCGGCCATGGGTCAGGTGTGCGATGGCGGCAAGTGCGAGGTGCCGCCAGCCGTGTGCCTGCCCGGGGCCAAGCAGTGCCTGGGCAGCGCCGTGCAGACCTGCAATTCCCTAGGCACTGCCTGGATCTCCATGGCCTGCGATGACGGCGATCCGTGCACCGCCGATGGCTGCAGCCAGGGCCAGTGCACCAAGGCGCCAGCCGCCGACGGAGCGCCCTGCACCGCTGTAGGCGGCAGCGGCTGCGAAGCGTTTGCCTGCACGGGCGGCAAGTGCGCCTCGCAAGGGCCTGGGCTGTGGCAGAAAACCCTAGGGGTAACGGGAGGGACGGTGGTGCCCTGGCGGGCGCAGGCTTTGGCAGACGGCACCACCCAGTGGGCGGGCGTTTGGTACCCCGCGGGAGCCTCCAAGGGCACGGCGTGGCTGGGGCGCACCTCGGCTGGCGGCAGCGTGACGGCCAACTGGTCTCTCACAGGAGAGCCCGCGTGGCACACTACCGCCTGGACAGCCCAGGGCACGTGGATCGCCAGGGGCAATGAGGTGTTGCTGATTGGCAATGCCGGCGTGCCTGAGGTGCAGGTGCAGATTCCAGCCCTCAGCGGGTACGGCTGGCCCAACTTGACCATGCTCGCCGCGCACCCCCAAGGTGGCACGGTAGTGGTGATGGGCAGCTCGACCGGCAACGCCTACCAGACCGAGCTCATCCGGCTGTCTCAGAGCGGCGTGGTCTCTTGGCGGATCAAGACCCCCATGACCCACTCCAGCGGCTTCTTGAGCGTGACCGAAGGCGGCGAGACCTTGCTCTACGCCAACCCCAACCTCAGCGATGGCCCGCCGATGTATCTGACCAAATTCTCGGCTGCGGGCGTGCCTGGGTCCCCCATCAAGCTCAACCTGACCGTGTGGACCTCTTGGATCGACTTTCAAGCGGTCAAGGTCGCAGCGACGGATGACGTGGTCGCCGCGGGCCGCACCTACAAGTCCTGTGGCAGTAGCTCCTGCTCCAGCCCATGGCAGGAACTGGGCGTGGCCCGCTTTGGCCCGGACGGCACTACCTTGTGGCAGACACCGCTGGTCAGCAGCCTGGGCAGTGACGAGGTGGTAGGCGGCGTGTGGACCGAAGGCGATACCGTGGTGGTGGTCTCCAGCATCGGCGACTGGAAGGTCTCTGGCTGGTTGTGGACGCGGCTGCGCCTGAGCGATGGCAAGGTGCTGTTCAGCAAGGCCTGGACGGTCAGCGGCCAGTGGGGCGGCTACGTGCCCGTCGCCGCGCGCAGTGGCCAAGGCGCCGTCATTGCCCTGCGCGAGCCCAACAGCAACGTCAAGCTTTCTCCGTTGTTCCGTGTCGATGCCTGGGGCAACCCAGACTGCAGCGAGAGCGCAGGCTGCGCCGCCAAGACCTATGCCGGCTGCGACGACGGCAACCCGTGCACGCTGGAGAACTGCCTGGCCGGCGTCTGCCTGCACCCCACCGCGCCAGATGGCATGGCGTGTGGCCTGGGCAAGTGCAGCGGCGGGCTGTGCAACTAGGATTGCCCCTGAGTTCGACTGGTTCGCCCACCTGGGCGCTGGCGAGACGCCCAGCTTAGGAGCGCAGCGCCAGACCGATGCCATCCAACAGTTTTAAGCAGTTCTCTGTGATCTGCCGGGCTGGTCTGCCACGCCCCTAGCCCCGCGGCCACTCCGCCGCCAGCCGCCCCGCCAGGTAGTGGGCCATGGTCAGGATCGGCGCCATGGTGTGGCTGGAGCTGGAACTGGGAAACACAGAGCCATCCATCACATAGATGCCCGGCGCGCCCCAGACCTGCCCGTGGGGGTCACAGGGCCCCAGCTCCGGCGCCGGTGCCATGCGCATCCCGCCCTGCTGGTGAGCACTGATGAGCGGCAGGGTCGCTGGGGCCAGCGTTACGGTTTGCTCAATCTTGGCAAGGTCTTGCTGGCTGCGCAGGACCAGCGGCGGTGCGGTCGGCAGCAGGACCGACTCGGCGCCAACCGTCAGGTACAGCTTGGCTGCGGCCACAATGGCTTGGCGACCGCGCTGGCGATACTCCTCCGTCAAGGTGTAGTCGATAATGGGCTTGCCAGATGACCAGCTGCGGCGAATCCGCCCCACCGACTCATCGGGCAGCAGCAACAGCGCGGCCGCCAGGTGCCTCATGCGCGCCATCAGCTGCTTTCCCTCTGGGCCTGGGTCGGTCACCATTGAGCCAATCACGCCTGGGGTGCCAAAAATCGGCTCGATGCGAAATCCGCTGAGGCCGCGTTGGGGGTCGTGCCGCTCAAACTCGGTGACGGCGTAAGCCTGCGGAATCCCCAAAAAAGCGTCGACCGGGTCCGGCAGCAGCGCGGTGATGGGGATCTGCGGCTGCAGGCTCAAGAAATGGCCCACCCATGGATTGCCGATCCCCGAGGCCAGCAGCAGCTGCACCGTGCCCACCGGATTGGCCGCCACCACCACCACCTGGGCCTGCACCTGGAAGGTGGCCTGCGGGTGGTAGCCCTTGGCGTCCAGCGTGCGCACCACCACGGTTTTTTGCGGGCGGCCGCCGCCGCGAATCTCTACCGCTCGCGCCCGGGTCAGGATTCGCGCCCCGGCAGCCAGGGCCAGCGGCACCGACACCCTGCGCGGATTGCGCTTGGCGCCGATCGGGCAACCAACTAGGCAACTGCCCAACCCTTTGCAATCCTGGCGGTTGTGTTGCATCACCTCGCCGCGCCAGCCCAGCGCCTGAGCCCCCTGGCGCAGCAGCAAGTTGTTGCGATTCAGCTGGTCTTCGCGGATTGGGTTGGCGCCCAGGTCTTGCAGCGCCAGGGCGGCAAAAGGGCGCATTGCTTCTGCAGAAAGCTCGGTGAGGCCGTAGCGCTGCTGCCAAAGCTGCCACGTCTGCGGTGCCACTGGCACTACGTCGCAGGCATTGATCACCCCACCGCCGCCCAGGACCCTGCCCGACTGCACCGCAATCGAGCGGTCGCTGGTGGTGCGCGCGCCGCGGCCAGCGTAGAGCTGGTCATACATGGTCAGGTCGCGCTGGGTCAGTCGCTCAGGCCCCTCAAAGTCGCCTCCCTCTTCCAGCAGGACCACGTCTCGGCCTGCTTGGGCCAGCACGCGCGCCGCCGTGGCCCCGCCGCAGCCAGAGCCAATGACCACCACTTCGCAGCGCAGGTCCGCGGGGGCAAAACCCGGCTGAGAGCAATCGACAATGGTGCTCATGGGGCCAGCCTGGCAAAAGACGGTCCGGGATAGCCAATGTGGGGCCACACCTCGGGTCGGTCATAGAAGGCCATGCCAATGAACTTGGCAAAGCCGCTGTAGATTTCGCGGCGGACCTGCGCCCTGGCCCGCGCCCAGCCGCGCCAGTGAGCCAGCTGGTCGGCCGGCGCCAGCTGCGAAAACGTGGCCCAGCGCCGCTCAAACAGCAAGGGACCAAACTCTACAAGGTGAAGCGCAGCCAGGGCTTCGCGCTGCTCGTCGGCGGGCTGGTCGGCCAGATAGCCGTCAAAGAGCCGCGCCAACTCAAACTCAGCGGCACCGGCGGCAAAGGCCCCGCCAGCGGGCAAGTGCGCTGCCGCAATGGCAGAAAATGTGCGGTAGGCCTGGCCAGACAGCACCTTGAGGCCCTCTACCGGCGGCGCCGCCCCGCGCAGCGCCAGCAGTCCGCCGCCAGCAGCCCCGGCGGCGCCGACCCCTGCCAGGGCGGCGACCACAAAGCGCCGGCGCGACCATTTCACGGCAGATCCGCCAACTTCCAGTCGCTGCGCGGCAAGGCCTGGACCGGCTGCACAAACTCGGCCAGCGGGTCCACGCCGGCAGCGGTCTGGCTGTCCAGCTGGGCATGGCGCGCGGCCAGCCGGGCATCGCGAACGGCCCCCAGGGCTTTGGCGGTCTTGATGCCCTTGTCGAGCACGGCGCGAACCGCTACCCGCAGCTTGGTGCCGCGATAGAAGCAGTGGCCGTGCCGACGCAGCTGCTCAGGATCAATAGAGAATCCCAGCCCCGGCGCGGTGGGCAGGTCCAGCCAGCCCTGCTGGTGCAGCCACGGTTGGGTCAGCAGGCCGTCGCGCTGCTCGGGCACCCACCCGGGCTCGCTGAGCGGATACTCAAGCAGAGTGTCGGCCCGCCACGGCGACGCGGCAAAGACTTGCAGATTGATGGCAAAGCCGATGCCGTTGGTCCAGGTGTGCGGGGTGTAGCGCGCCCCGGCCTTGGCCACAGCCGCCACAATCTTCCAAGTTTCGCTGATGCCGCCGGCAAAAACCGCGTCTGGTTGGTACACGTCGAGGCAGCGCTGCTGCAGCATTCCGCCAATTTCCGGCAGCCCGTGGTGGTTCAGTTCGGCGCCGGCGATGGCCATGCGGGTCGAAGCGCGCAGCTCGCTCATACCGGGGTAGTCGTCATTGGCCAGGGGCTCTTCCAGCCACTTGTAGCCCAGCTCAAAGGCGCGGTCGGCAAAGCGGCGGGCTCGCTCGACGTTCCACAGCGGCGCGTCGGCCACTACCGCTACGCGCCAGCCCTGATTGGCGTCAATGCCCATGGTGAACTCAGGGCCCATGGCGGCCCGAGCGGTCTCGATTTGCTCAAGATCGTCAGCCTCTTCAAAGGCATGGACCCGCAGCTTGGCCGCCGCAAAGCCCTCTGCCCGGCGCTTCTCTAGCTCTACCACCCGCTGCTTGCCGTCGCGCACGTCGCCGGTCGAGGCGTACAGCTGCACCCGCCCCGGCGTACCGCCCAGCAGCCGGTACACCGGCACGCCGCGGGCCTTGCCTACGATGTCCCAGCACGCCGCCTCGAGCCAGCCCAGGTGCCAGCCAAGGTAGCTCATCTCGCGCAACCGCTGGCGCACAGAGGCGATATCGTCGGCGCGCTCGCCCAGCATGTACGGCCCCAGCAAGGCCCCAAGGCCCTGGCGCTCGCGCTCCATGGCCGGCCCAGCCGACCAGCCCTCCACGCCGCTGGCCGTGACCAGGCGCACCAGGGTAAAGCGGTTTTCCGTCTGGGCGAGGCCAGGGATCCAGGCCGGATAGAATGGAGCACGCAGCGGCACTGAGACGTGCCAAAGGGTGATGTCGCTGATCCGCATGGGACCTCCGTCAAGCTGCCCCTGAGGATGCGCCTGCAGTTTCGGGCGGTCAACTTGCCAGTGAACCCAGGCGCTTTCTGGCAGGCCTCCCTACAGCACCGCCAGCGCCCAGCGCCGCACCCAGCTGAGCGCGTGGTGGGCAGCCAGCAGCTGAAAGCGTGCCCGGCCCAGGCCAAGCAGCTGCAGTTGCACGCTTTGCTGACCTCCGCGCCAGGCCAGCGCCAGCCACAGCGTACCCACTGGTTTGTCTGGCGTGCCGCCGTCTGGCCCGGCAATCCCAGTGGTCGCCACCGCCACGTCGGCGCCGCTGACCTGCAGGGCGCCCTGGGCCATCGCCTCGGCGACTTCCTTAGAGACAGCGCCGTGCCGGTCGATGAGCGCGGCCTCGACCCCCAGCAGGGCGGTCTTGGCCGAGTTGGCGTACGCCACTACCCCCGCCGTCACGCTGCGGCTGGCGCCGGGCACCGAAGTCAGCAGCTGGGCGATCAGCCCGCCGGTGCAGGACTCGGCCACTGCCACCCGCAGATCGCGACTCTGCAATGCCCGCAGCACCGCCGCTGGGTGGCTGTCGGCATCGCCTTCGCCATAGATCCGCCAGCCCAGCGCGTGGTGCACCTGCTGCAGAAACAGCTTGAACTCCGCAAGGTCCTGGGCCTGCCCGGCCAGCGGCGCCAGCTTGAGGCGGATCTCCGGCCAGGTGGGCAAAGAGCGCATCTTGGCAGCGCTGTACAGCGGCAGGCCTGACAGCACGCCCTGCATGTCGCTCTCTGGGATGCCGAACAGCCGCAGCGTCACCTCCTGGCCGGGGGCCTGAGCGTGCAGGCCGACCCGCCGCAGCCACGAGTCCAGGTGGGCCTGGACCATGCCGCTGAATTCGCGGGGCACCCCGGGAAGGCACACCGCCGTCAGCTCGCCTTGGTGGGCCACAAAACCCGGCGCGGTGCCAAAAGGATTGGCGATGACCTCTGCCCCTAGCGGAAAATCGGCCTGCCGCGCGTTGGCGGGGTGCATCGGCCGGCCCAGCGCCTCAAACCGCCCTTGGATGGCGGCCAGGGCCTCCAGGTCGCGAATCACCGGCACGCCCAGCGCCGCCGCCACCGCGGCTCGGGTGAAGTCGTCGTCCGTCGGGCCGAGGCCGCCGCTGCAGATGAGCAGGGTCGGAGAGCTGGCAAAGTCGGCCAGGGCCTGGGCCACTGCAGAGAAATCGTCAGCCACAATCCTAACTTGTTCAAGGGGCACCCGGCGGTCGCTCAGCTGCTGCGCCAAGAAGTAGCCATTGCCTTCGCGCGACTCGCCGCGCAACAACTCATCGCCAATGGCCAAGAACGCCACGCGCATGGCTACCTCTCTGCCCGCAGGTGTGGCGAGCACTCCCCTTGTAGCAACAACGCGCGGCGCTGTCAGGTTCTGCTGCGGCTGGGGCCAGGCGGCACCACCACCCACGGCGCGTCCGCGGCCTTTGCCCCGCCGGCTGGGGGGCTGGGACCCTTGCCGAGAAGGGCCGGCGACGCTGCAACCACCAAGCGATGGCTGGCAGTCCGGCCCGCCAAGATCGAGGCCTGGGGTCTGGATGCCCCCGGATCGCCGCTTTGGGGGAACCGAACAGTTGACGGTCGGCGGCAGCAGGGCTATTTGTGCTGTAGCGCCGCCGCAGCGGCCTAGCGGAGTTGTCGATGCCAGCCCACAGAGGTCCCCAGCAAAGTCAGCAGCGCAATCCCCAGCAGGGATCGCAGGGCGCGCAGGGCCAGCAAGGCGCCCAGGGCCGGCAAGGTACGCAGGGCCAGCAGGGCCAGCAGGGCGTCGTCGCCCCCGGCATGGCGCACATGCCCAAGATGATTCGCCGCGGCTCCTCGGGGGCCGAGGTGCGGATGTGCCAGACGCTGCTCAACAAAGTCGGGCTGGCTCCCGGCCCGGCAGACGGCATTTTTGGCCCCGCCACCCACCGCGCAGTGGTTCAATTCCAAGAGAAGCGCGGCCTTGAAGTCGATGGCATTGTGGGTCCGCAAACCTGGGCAGGCCTGCGCGAACGCAGCGGCATGGAGCTGGACACCGCCCAATATGGCACGCCGCAGCGCAGCCCCGGTGGCGACCAGCAGCGCGGCGGCAGCCAGCGCCCCCAGCCTGAGCCGGGGCAGCGCCCTGGGCGGCGACCGCCGGCCAATCCGCGCGACGAGGCTCAGCTTCGCCAAGAGATTCTGCGCGTCGCTGAGTCGCAAATCGGCACCACAGAAAAGGGCGAGAACCGCGGTGGCGCCCTTAAGTACCAGCAGTTTTTTGGCCGCGGCCCAGAGCCCTGGTGTGCCGACTTTGTGTCCTGGGTCTATAGCAAGGCTGGCAAGTCGACCAACAGCCCGTACTGCCCCACCTTTGTCCAGCAGCTCAAGAAGCAGGGACGCTGGAAGGGCAAGAACGACCCGCAGCCCGGCGACCTGGTCTTTTTTGACTGGGACCACGACAAGAACCCCGACCACGTGGGCATCGTCAAAGCCGTCAATGCCGACGGGTCGATCACCACCATCGAAGGCAACACCGCCAATCCACGCGACCGCGGCCAAGAAGGCGTCTACCAAAAAGTCCGCGGCATGGAGACCATCTTCGGCTTTGGAGAAGTGGCCTAGGTCACCAGCAGCCATCCTTCTTTGGTGGCCCTTGCGCTGCCAGTCTCCAAGACCGCCAGTTTGATCCGGATGGCACCTGGCTGTTCTTCGCTGGTCTTGGCTGCTGCTGGGTCTTCTCCCACACCCCCTAACCAAGTCGGCTGCGGCTTCCACACCGGACTGCGGGTTTGGGTGCCAGCCGGTTCGCCAAGCTCATTGCCGCGGAAACGCGTCGCCACCCCGACAGCAGATCGACCGGTCTTTGTCGAGGCCCCTAGGTCCCCATGATCCGTCTGTTCATTGGCCTCAGCCTGCCTGACGCCATCAGCGACCAACTAATTGATCTCTATGGACCTCTGCCAGGGGCGCGCTGGGTGCACCCCGATGACTTGCACTTGACCCTGCGCTTTCTGGGCCCCACCGATGCCAGCTTGGCCAGAGAGGTCGACGAAGCGCTGCAACTGGTTCACTTGCCCGAGTTTTCTCTGCAGATTCTTGGGGTAGGCCACTTTCCGCCGCGCGGGCGCCCGCACTCTTTGTGGGCTGGCACCGCGCCGAGTCCGCCGCTTGAGCGCCTGCAAGCGCGGGTGGAGCATCTGGTGCGCCACGCAGGGGCCCCGCCAGAAAAGCGCAACTTTGCGCCCCACATCAGCTTGGCCCGCCTGGAGCGGGCGGCCGATGGCGACGTGGCGGGCTTCTTGGCGGCCCACTCGCTGTTGCGCACCGAGCCGTGGACAGTCTCTGAATTCCACCTGTATTCCAGCACGCCCGGCGAAGAGGGGGCCCGCTACGCCAAGCTGGAAACGTATCCGCTGGGAGACGCGCTGCTGTTCAAGCCGGGGGCGGAGTAGCAGGCTCGACCCAAGGGGCTGGGTTGGCTTTGGGTCAAGGCCGAGCTATTTGCGCTTCCAGCGGTACAGCCGCAGGGCCAGCGCCGCGGCCAGGGCTGCCGCCAAGCCGATGGCAGTCCATGGCAGCGAGGACCGCGGATCCTCTGGGGATCCGCCGGGCAAAGCGCCGCTGTCTGCGCTGGCAGAGGCCGCTGCGGCAGGGCCAGCTGGCCCGTTATTGCCACCCGCTGCGGCAAGGCCTGCCGCTGCGCGGCCTTGGATGGCCTGGGGCGAGGCTGCCGTGCCGGTCTGTTCGGCGGGCAGGAACACCGCGCGGTCAGGGCCCGGCTTGTCCCAATCTGGGGGGATCCGCCCTTTGCGCATCAAGGCGAGCTCGGCTTCGACCCGCTCTGACTTGGAGCGCGGCCCGACCGACCAGGGCTGCTTGGTCATAGCCTCGTATCGCTCTAAGTCTTTGATTGCCAATGGTAAGTCGACGCGTCGCACGATCTGGCTGCGGCAGTAGAAGACATCGGGGTCAGAGGGGCCAATGGCCACGGCGCGGTCGATCCAGCGCTCTGCCTCGGCCTGCTGTCCCGTCCAAAAATGGGTCATGGCCAAGTACAGCGGGATGCGCGGATCGCGGTTGCTGGTCTTGGCCAGGGCCTGCAATTCTGGCAGGGCCTGGGCGAAATGGCCGGCGTAGTAGCCGCGAGTAGCCACAATGAAGCGCGCCACCACGTCTTTGGGGTCGGCGGCTGCCTGGCGCATGCGCTGTTCGACGGCCTCCAGGTCGGCCTTCTTGGCCGGGTTCTCATTGGACTCCGCCGTCAGAAACGCCAGCAGACCGGCGATGCGCCCCAGCACGATGTCGCGATCGGGATAGCGGCGACTGAGATCGTGCATGATTTCAATGGATTCGCGATAGCGGCCTGCCCGGCCAAAGCCAGCGGCGCGCAGGTCCAGCGCTTGCGGCAGGTCGGGATTCTCTTGGGTCATGCGCTCGGCGACGGCCAGCTCAGCAGCAAAATCGTTCAGCGCACTGGCCATGCCAAATCGCAACTTCAGCAAGTCAAAGTGGACCTTTGCCTGTCCGGCCAGCGGACCGCCATCGAGCACTGCGGCTGCCTGGGCAAAGGCGCGGGTGGCGGCCAGGGCGCGCACCGCCGGCAGCAGGTCGCAGCCCGGGGCAGACAGGCAGGCGCCCGCCTTGACCACTGTTGCCGTAGGGTCGCCAGCCAGCGCCGGTACGGCCGCCGCCAAGGCCCGCAGCTCGGCCGCGTCACTGGCTGAGCTACCCTGCGACGGAGCACTTTGGGCTGCCACAGCTTTTTCAAGGGAGGCGACCGCGGCGCGGACCGCTTCGCTGTCGCCCAGGCCATAAGCCAGTACGGCAAAGTCAAACAATTCGCCGGGCCGCAACTCCGCCCACGGTCGAGCGGCCTTGGCCTGGGCCAGGGACCGGCGGCCTCCCGGCAATTCGCCTGTTGCCAGGCTAACTTGTGCGGCAAGCAGCGCGGTCATCCAGCCATCGCCCGGGCTGCCCGGCGCCGGCCTGACGCGCTGCCACGTCAGCAGCCCTTCTTTGGCCAGGACGCGCTGCAGCAAATCGGCCTGGGCGGCGCGGTGGCGCTCCTGGGCTGGCCCTTCGGCTCCGCCTTGCCAAGCCGGCGGCCACGCGATGGCAAACCAGGTAGAGCCCTGCCCCTTGTCGGCAGCAAGGCCGCGGTCGCGCACCTGCAGCTCCAGGGTAACCTTGGCCTCTTCTGGGCACTGCACTTCGACCAGCAAGCGGCTGGCCTCTACGCGCACATTGCCCAGCTCGCAGGCAGTGGCGCCGCCCAGGGCCTTGCCGGGACCAAAGAGCATCGCCTCTATCTGCGGATTGGCCTCTGGGCCCAGCACCCGCGGACCGGCCGGACCAAAGACTACGTCAAAGCCCGAGTAGGGCTCCAGCAGGCCGGGCAAGGTCTTTGCCTCCGCCGGCGCGGGCGGGGGCGGGGGCGGGCCAGCCATGCCAACGGCGGCCCAGAGCGCTGTCAGAGCGCTCCAGGCCGCCAGCGGGCGACGCGAGAAGGCGATTCTCACAGGACCGAAGCGGACTTGATGTAGTCCAGGTTCGGGAAGTCTTTCTTGAGGTAGGCGTTGCCCTCGGTCTGCACGCGCATCTGGTCGGGCCCGTTGCCGCGCGGGGCGCCCTCGCCGTACTCGGTGTTGATGCGGTCAATGACGTCTTTGCCCTCAATCACTTCGCCAAACGGGGTAAAGCCCATTTGGTCGAGCATCGCGTTGTCACTGAAGTTGATAAAGAACTGCACCGACCGCGAGTTGGGCATGCCCTTCTTGGCAAAGGTAACGGTGTACTTCTTGTTGGACTGGTTGGCCGATGGGTCGTCGGTGATCGACGCCTCGCGCCAGCTGTTGTTAACCGCCGGGTCGCCGTGGATGCCAAACTGGGCCATGAAGCCGGCGATGGCGCGGAAGAAGGCCACATCTTGGAAGTAGCCAATCTTGACCAGGTTGTAGAAGCGGTCCGCGCCAATGGGCGACCACGCCTTGTGCACGGCAATGGTAAAGCTGCCCTTGGAGGTCTCAAACTTGACCTTGAACTCGTCTGGGGCTTTCTCGTTGGCCAGCTTGGGATCTTTCATGGCAGCCTCGTTGACCCCAGCAGGGGCGGCGGCAGGGGCGGTGGCGCCGCCAGGAGCAGCGGCGGCAGTCAAATCGGCAGCAGCAGCCACGGGCGAAGCCTCGGCGGCGACGGGGGCGGGCTCTGCCGGCTTGGGCTCTTCGGCCTTGGGCGCCTCAGCCGCCTTGGGCTCCTCTTTGGGGGCTTCGGCCTTGGGCGCCTCGGCAGGCTTGACCTCTTGCTGCTTGCAGCCGGCGGCCCCCGCCATGGCGACCGCACACATACCTGCCACGCCCGCGCGGGCAAAATGACTAGAGAACATCGAAGAATTGCGCATGAAACTGAACTCCCTGGCGAAAATGTTGGGGGGAATGACCGACCGCTACCGCAGCATGGCCGGCTGCTTGGTCAACTGAGAACCGAACTGGCCGTTGCCCTGGAAGTCGGTCAGGATGTTGACTACCGGTACCTTGACGGAATGGATGACAAACTGGGTGGTGGCGGGCAGCGAAGACAAGGCCTTGCACTCGTCAACCGGCACGCTGATGTCCAAAGGCAGGTAGCTCTTGAGGCCGTTGACGCTTACGGAACCATCGGCGAAGCGAAAGCCGATAGCGCGGTTGAAATTGCCGCTGTTGTATTCGTAGTGGGCAAACTTGACGCACTGCCCCACGTAGGTCTGTCTGCCCTCTGTAGAAAGGGACTGCAGGGCTTTGATCTGAACGGCCGTCAAGTACGTCGCAAAGTCGCTGATTAGCCAACTCTCACTGCAGCACTTGGTGTTGTTGACCTTGAGGGTCAGGTCGGTCTTGTAGCCGACCAGGGTCCAGCCGCCGCCGTCGGTGACCATGTCGCAGTTGACCTGGACCGTCGAACCGGCAAGGTTGAGCCAGTAAGGGCCAGAGATTGTAGCGGGATTGGCCAACTGGATCGACTTGCAGGTCGAAGCGGGTAGCTCGGCGCTGCCGTAGAGCACGCACGACTTGCCGTTGCCCAAGTAGCCTGGCTTGCAGGCGCAGCTGAACGAGCCGGTGCTGTTGGTACAGGTCGCCTCGGTGGCGCAGTCGGCCAGGCCCACGGTGGTGCACTCGTTGACGTCTGTGCAGGTCTTGCCAGTGCCGGTGTAGCCCGCCTTGCAGGCGCACTGCATCGACCCCGGAAGGTTGGTGCAGGTAGCCTGGACCGCGCACCCACCGTTGGCAGAGGCACATTCATTGATGTCGGTGCAGATTTTGCCGTTGCCGGTGTAGCCGGGCTTGCACGAGCAGACAAAACTGCCAGAGGTGTTGGTGCAGAGCGCGTCTACGGCGCAATTGGCCTTACCGGTGGCGCATTCATTGATGTCGGTGCAGGTGACGCCATCGCCCTGAAAGCCCGGCTTGCAGCCGCAAGAGAAGCTGCCGATGCTGTTGGTGCAGGTGGCGCCGACCGCGCAGCCGCCGTTGTTCTTGGCGCATTCGTTGATGTCGCTGCAGATCTTGCCCGTGCCGCTGTAGCCCGCATTGCAGGCGCACACCGCGCTGTTGTTGGGCCCGGCGCTGCAAGTGGCGGTGGGTGCGCAGCCGCCGTTGTTCTTGGCGCAGGGCTCGACCGCCAAAGAGACCTTGCGGACGTACCAGCCGGTGCCGTCGCTGTCGGCACAGTCGCTGCCAGAAAACTGAAAGCGGATCTGCGCCATCTTGCCGGCCAGCTCTGGCACATCGACGGTGACCTTGCCCCAGATGGCGCCAGAGGCCGAGGGCTTGCCCAGCTCTTTCCACGGCTGGTTCTCTTGCCTGACCAGGATCTTGGCGGTCCAGCTGCTGGACCAGAAGCCGGCACTCTCCATGCGCAGCACCACCGGAGCCTCTGGGGTCACAGAAGTCAGGCCAATCCATGGAGATTCTGCCCACGCATCGACCGACGTCTGCAAGAAGCCGCACGCCAGATCCTTGCCGTTGTTGACATTGAGGGCGCACTGGCTGGTGCCGCCCAAGGGAGGCAGATTGTCGAGCTTCCAGGCGACCAGCGGCGGCTGCGGATCGGCAACAGCGATGCCCGGGGCCGACACCCGCCAGCTGCTGAACGCGGTCTCGGTGCAGTCCATGGCGATGGCATAAGGCATGGGAGCCTGGCCGCAGCTGGGCTGGCCAGAGGCAAAAACGCAGCCGGCAAGCGGGTCACAGCTGTCTGAAGTGCAGCCCCAGCCGTCGTCGCAGGCCAGCAGTGGGCCGCTGCACTTGCCCGACTTGCAGGTGTCCACACCGGTGCACTCGTTGCCGTCGGTGCAGGTGACGTCATTGGGCAGGGAGGTGCAGCCCTGTAGCGCGTCGCACCAGTCGTTGGTACAGGGGTTGGCGTCGTCGCAGCTCAGTGCGGGGCCTGACGCGCACTCGCCGGCAGCACACACGTCGCCCTTGGTGCACTTGTCGCCGTCGTGGCAGGGGCCGGCAGTGGCCACATAAGTGCAGCCGGTTTCGCTGGCGCAAGAATCAGTAGTGCAGGGGTTGTTGTCGTCGCAGTTGGCTGGACCGCCAGCGCATTTGCCGTTGCCGCACTTGTCTCCGCTGGTGCAGGGGTCGTCATCGCTGCAGGTTACGCTGACGGGCAGGTAGGCGCAGCCCTTGGATCCCTGGCAACTTTCTGCCGTGCACGGCTCCTGGTCGGCGCACAGCGGCGTGGCGTCGATCGGCTCGTCTACGGCGCTGTCGCAGTCGTCGTCCAGGCCGTTGCAGGCTTCGGGGAGGGGAGTCTGGGCTGAGCAGGCGCTGAGCGCACCGCTGGAGCAGCTGCGCAGGCCCTTGCAAACGCCCATGCCCGCAGCTGTTTTGCGGCAGGAAGTGGCGGCAGCCGTCTGCACGGCCAGCGGAGAGCAGGCGCACTGGCCTGAGGTTGGCGCACAGGTCTGGTGCATGCTGCCGTCCAGGCCCTTGAGGGTTTTGCAGGTGCGCCCTGGCGCGCAGTCGGCGTCCTGCTTGCAAGAGGAGGCGCAAAACCAGCCGTTGGCGCCGTCGCCGCCGGCAGGATCGACGCAGGCGGCCGCGGCGTCGGCCGGGTTGGCGCAGTCGGAGTTGCCAAGGCACGGCACGCAGTCAGTGGGCCAGCGCGGCAGGCACACGCCGAACTTGGTTGCCGTGGGCGCGCCCGGAATTTCGACCGCCACGGCGCCACAGGTCGACCCCACGTCGCAGCTGCCCTCTATGCAGAAGGCGGCGCAGCGCTTGCCATTGGCGGTCACCAGGCAGGCTCCTGCGCCGCAGTCCTGGGTGATGGCGCAGGGGCAGCCCGGGCTGCCAGGGCACTTCGTCTGGCCCGCGTCGGCAGTGCCAGAGCTGTCTTGGGCGGTGTCTGCGGGTTGGCTGTCAATTCGGGTGCTGTCGGTGGGTGCATCGCCAGAGCTGCTGCCCTGGTCGTCGGCGGGACTGGCGCTGTCGGTCAGGGCCGGACCAAACTCGGTCTCCAGGCAGCCGCCAAGCACTAGCACAGCCATCGCCGCTGCCGCCACCCTCGCCAGCCGCGCCAGTGCGCTGACCGGCGATCGCCCGCGGCAAGCCACGACGACGCCATGCACAGCCCGACCGGCCAGAGCGTCATAGCGGCGCAGTGCCTCAAAGCCGAGCGGGAACCCCATCAGCGCGACCACCCAAACTGACCCAAGGCAGGGTCCACTGCGTGCAGCATAGCGAAATATGCGCACCGCCGGCAACCAGCGAGTTCCACAGCGGCGCCCTTGTGCGCTGCAATTCCTAGCCCTGCAGCCAGATAGCCTCCTGGCGGAGCAATAGGTCTCGCTCTTCTTCGGTGATGCTGGCCCAGTTGGCGGCGAACTCGACCGGCAGGGCTTTTGCCGGCGCCTCTGGCAGCAGGCTGCCCACCAGCTGGTGGCGGGCGACCAGCGCGGCCTCCATGCCAGCGCGCTGGCGCAATACATCAGGGCTGGGGCTTGGTTGCTCAAAGGCGGCCTGGCGGGCCACCCGCGCATCGCGAGAAAGGGCGCGCTGGTCCAAGCCCGGAACCGGCGGCCAGCTTGGCACTTGCAGAGCCACTGCCGCCAGGTGCAGCGCCGCGGGACCGCCTTTGGCCAGGCTGGGTTCCAGGGCCAAGGCCCGGCCGGCGAGCATGGGCAGGTACCAGGCAGGCAGGTCTTGGCCGGCCGCCGCGTGGGCCGCCAGCAGGGCCGGCAGTGCCTCAGCGCCCTGCAAGTGGCAGAGGCCGTCTAACGCAGACCAGCGCAGCAACGCATCTAGCCCAGCTTCGCCGCTGGCCAATTCCAGCAGCAGCTCGGCGAGGCCCGGCGCTTCTGGCTCGCGCGCCATGATCTGGGCGGCGGCCTGAAGCACTTCCAGGCCGGCCGAGCCGGTTCGGGCCAGAGCCTGCAGCCACGGCAGGATCCGCGGGTCGGCAAACCGGCCCAGCCCAGCCAGGCAGGTCAGGCGGTCATCGGCGTCTTCTGGGCCCAGGCGAAAGGCCGTCAGGGCCACGGTGGCCATGGCCTCAGGGGGCCCGTGCCGGGCCAGAAGCTGTACGGCATCGATGTCGGGTAGCAGTGCCTGGCGCTGGGCGCGGGCAACGGCGGCCACGCGGCGCCACTGCGAAGGATCGAGCTGCCCGCGCTCGTCCAGCAATGCCAGGGCGGCGTTGGCCGATCGCTCTTCGCGCCCCTCTACGCTGCTAAGCATGGCTTGGGTCAGCGCTGGGCCCAGGGCGTGCCCCTCCAGCAGCGGCAGCAGCACCAGGCGCCGACCGCCGCCGTCGCAGCTTCGCCACAACGCCGCGCAGACACTGTCAAAATCCGCAGGCCATTGGTCCGCCAGCCCCAAGCCGGCACTGCGCACATCGCGCAGCTGCAGCTGCAGCCGCTCGGGGCGGTCCAGCAGCTCGGCAACCTGCATCCGCCAAAGCCCAAGCGCTTGCGCGTGGTCCCCCGATTCCTGGCTCATATAGCCCCCTTGCGGCGCCGCCGCCACGCCCATGCCGCCAGCCCAGCGGCCCCAAGCCCGGCCGCCAGCTCGGCCGCCAAGAACTCAGGGCGCTGCTCGCTGCCATTGTCCAGCTTGGCGGCTCCGGCGCTGCGGCCGGCAGCGGCCAGCCACTCTTTCTGCAGTCGCTGCTGTTTGTCTAGCCGGTTCAGGGCATTGCGACGCAGGCGCCTGGCGGCCGAGTCGGCGTTGCCCTGCTCGTAGGCCTGCCAGTAAAGCCGGGTCGCGGTCAGGGTCCGGGTGACGCTCTTGGCCTGCAGCTGGGCCATGGCCTGCACGGCGGCCGCCGCCGTGTCTCCGCTGGCCAGGTGGCGCGGCTGCAAGGGTAGGCTGTCATCGAGCTTGTAGCCCACTTGCAGCAGCTCGCCGTCGGCCATGTCCAGGGCGGCCTGATAGATCGCCGCCCCTTCGCGGCTGCCGATTTTGGCCAGCGTGTGCACCAGGATCGAGGCAGCACCCTGCCCGTCTTGCCACGGCTGCACTTTGAACGGGTCGGCCAAGTGTGGCTCCAGCTGTTTGCCCAAGGCGGCCACAAGTTGCGGGTCGGGCTCAAAACGCTCTGGCTTATCAAGAGCTGCCCAGGCTTTTTGGATCGCCGGCTCCAGCGGTTTGCCAAGGCGCGCGCGGTCCAGCTGGTCGGCCATCCACGCCTCTGCCAGAAAGTGCAAATTGCGCAGCAGGTCGGCGCCGATCGAGGTGAAGGTCGGCAGAGGCGCCAAGTAGCCGCCGGCGGTGCGCAGACCGTGCAGGTACCACATCAGCTTGGCGCGGACAAACACGTCATAGGCGCCGACTTGCACGGTGTGCAGCTGGCCCGCCGCATCCTGAACGTAGTGCAAGCCCGCAGACGCCCATAGAATTGGCATGTAGTCGCTGACAGCGCCCTGCTGCTCATCGACCCAAGCGCGCATCACAATCGCCATGTCCAGGTGCATCTGCGCCATGTCGGCGGCCGAAGTCTCGACCGGCCCGTCAAAGCCCAGCCGCACGGCAAAGTTCCAGGGCTCAGTCTTGAGCACTTCTGGGTCGTCACTGGGCTTGTCGGCCGCCAGCTGGTAGTGGGCGTGGGCCTGGCTGGCAATTCCCGAGGCTGCGCCCATGTTCAGCGCAGTTGGGTCGGCGGGCACGCGCCGGCCGTCGGGGGCCAGCAGCGGATTGCGCCGTTCGTCATAGGCAAAGCGATTCTGGTTGCGCCGGTCGATGTCGGGCTGGGCCGAGCCGCGCACCATCGCGTTGAAGCGATCGACCTCGCCGTCGCGGTCAAAAGTCTCCAAGCCCAGCACGGCCGGCGTTGGCTCTTGAGAGAGCCCCAAGAAACCGCGGATCGCAAAGGCGTCAAAAGAGCGAGGGCTGGTGTAGCGGGTGGTGAAGCGCTTGGGGTCCGGCCCGTCGAGCTCGGCGCTGACCGAGGGCGAGGCCATAGCCTTGCCAAACCACAGCCAAAACCCCATGTACTGGTCTTCGGTTGGCGTCATCAGCGCCCCAATCGGCACCACGCCGCGCAGCGCCCGCTCGGTCAGCCAGCGGTGCACGTCGACCGAGAAGGCCAGCGCTGGCCCGGCCACCAGCGCCGCTGCCAAGCTGGCCGCCACCAGCGCCATGGGAAAGGCGCGACGCCGAGCTCGCGACGGATGGCGGTAGTTTTCTAGTGATTTCGTAGGGTGTGGCGTGTTCATTGGCCGCAGCATAGCGAAAAGCCCGGCGGGTGCCAACGGATCCCTGCAGCGGAGCGCCTTGGCCGCTACTGCGGGATGTCAAACTCCAGCGGAATGCCGGCGAGTCGGCTCAGGGTCTGGCCCAGGACGGCGGCCAGCTCTTCGCCGTTGCGCGGGTCCAGCCAGTGCCCATCGGTCTGGTGCTGGAAGTGCCAGGCGCGGTCGCCCGCGGCATACCAGATCTCGCTGACCGGCACCTGGTGGTTCAGCACATAGATCTGGCCGGCGGCATTGCGGATCTTGACGACCCCGGCCGACAGCTCCCCTTCAATGACATCGGGATCTTCGCGGTCCAGGCGCTGCAGCACCGCGCGGTAGAGGCGGTCGGTGTATTGGCGGAACATCAGCTCGTCCATCGGGGGCTCCTGGCGACAACACTCTAGTACCCCAAACCCCAAGTTTGTTCCGGGTTCCGGAACGGAGGTGGTTTGGGGTACGGAAAAAGACCCAGTAGTAGTAGCCAAGGCCCGTGAACAAGAACCGGGTGCAACCCGGATCGAATTAACGGCCTTGGGTACTAGAAATCAGACTCTTTGATCTGGTTGCGGTTCCACGCCGGGATCTCGACCACCACGTCCTGCGAGCCGTTTGGCACGGCCTGGCAAGACAGGCGCGACTGCGGGGTCAGACCGGGCGCCGTATCGAGCATGTCCTCTTCGGCCTCTTCGGCGGGATTGCAGCTAGAAAGACCCTTGCGAACGATCACATGGCACGTAGAGCAGCTGACCACACCGCCGCACGCGTGGTCGACCTTGACGCCGTGGTGCAGCAAGACATCCAGCAGCGATCCTGGCCGGCCATCGCGGCCAAGCGGCAGCTCTTCTGGATGGACTTCAATGACCTGACCTGTGCCGGCCACGGTGATCCGGTAGGGCCGGGTCGGCAGCGGCACAGAGCTGGTGCGAACATAAGGATTGACGCCGCCCATGAATTCACCTGCAGGGCCGTCGGCCCATTCGCGGACCATTTTAGTCCGACATTGGCGGCGGCGCAAGCGCGGCTGTGGCGACGCGGGGCCCAACAGCCGAGACGCGGCCCGCTACTGCGGCTACACTGGGGCCCAGGCGCGCACGGGCGGCGCGGCGCAGGGGCCATGGCTTGGTGCAGCTATCACGGGGGGCACAGCGGTCGCTACTGCCTGCACGCCCACGGCAATCTGGCCGACGTGCTGCAGGCCGCCTACGCCCGCGGCTTTAGCCACTACGGCCTCTCTGAGCACGCGCCGCGCTTTCGCCCCCAGGACCTGTTTCCAGAGGAGCAAGGGCTGCGGCCCGACCAACTGCTCGAGATGTTTTACGCCTTTGTGAGCGAGGCCCGCGCGCTGCAGCTGCAGTGGCAGGGGCGCATGGAAGTGCTGGTGGGCATGGAGACCGAGCGGTTGCCGCCCGAAAGCTGGGCTACGGCAATGACCGACCTGCGCAGCCAGTGCCAGCTGGATTACCTGGTGGGCAGCGTCCACCACGTCAACGGCATCTGCATTGATTTTGCCGCAGAGACAACGGCGCAGCTGGCCCGCGACCTGGGCGGACCGGCGGCTTTGCAGATCCACTACTTTGAAGCCGTGGCCGAGCTGGTGCAGGTGCTGCGGCCCGAGGTTGTGGGTCACCTGGACCTGATTCGCAAGTTTGACGGTCCGACACCGCAGATCCGGCCCGAGGCCTGGCCAGCGCTGCAGCGGGCGTTGCAGTCCATTGAAGCGGCGGGCAGCGTGATCGATGTCAACGCGGCTCCGGTGCGGCGCGGCCTGGGTCCGGTCTACCCGCTGCCCGATGTGCTGGACCAGGCCCGGCGCATGGGGATAGCTGTGACGCTGGGCGACGATAGCCATGCTCCGCAAGACGTTGGCGGTGGGCTGCAGGCTTGCGTGGCGGCGGTAGCGGCGGCGGGCTACGCCGAGATTCGCTACCTGACCAGGGTGGACGGCAAAGTCACCTGGCAGCGCTGCCCCTTGGCGGAGGTAAAGCCATGCCCAAGGTAGCTTTTCGCCGCGGTCATTGCGTGCGGTGGGTCGCCGCGGCTGCTGTGGGGGCCCTGGCGATCGCCGCTGGGGCTTCCGGGGCCGGTGCCGCCCTGCCCGCCGCCAAGCCGTTTGCGCTGCGCGTGGCCGGCAATGGCTTGGCGATCGCGGTGTTTGACCACGCCAAAGGGCGGCTGCAAGACCTGTGGCTGCAGCCCTACCAAGCGCTGGTGGCCGGCCAGCCGACCCAAGATGTCTTGCATGACGCCTACTTTGGCCTGCGCACGCCGGGAGCTGCGGGCGTCTGGGCGCCGGGGCTGCCGCTGCAGGGCTGCGCGGTCGGCCAGGTGTGCACCGCCAGTTCGGCCGTATTGGGTTACCCTGAATCGGCCGGAGTGATAGCTGAAAAGCGCAGTTGGGATGTCAATGGTAAAGTAACACTTCAGACCATGGTGTGGGTGCCGCAGACCCTGCAGGGGCGCGGCGTGGTGCTGATGGCAGAGGTGCATAACCAGAGCGATTCCGCCAAAACCATTGAAGTATCTCTGCTTTTTAATGCCCACCTGGGCGCCGGTGCGCCGCAGCCCGCCAGCGAGCCAGAGCAGCTGGTGGCCACCGGGGTGCGATCGCTGCTGGAGTCCAGCCCGGCGTCGGACCACCGCGTTTGGCTGCAAGCCGTAGACGGGCTGGCCCACAGCGCCACCGCGACCAGTGCTCAGACCCCCATCTCTCTTGAAACAGTCAATCCCTTCAACAAGTTTGTCAAGGCGCAGCCCCTGGGTGGCCAGGCCGACAGCGGCGTTGGTGCCGACCGCGTGGCCGGCATGCTCTGGCAGATTCAGCTGGCCCCTGGGCAAAAGGCGGCGGTGGCGGCGCTGGCGCTGTACCAAGCGGGCGCCTCAGCGGCGGTGCTGGCGGCCCAGAGCGACCAGTTTCTGCAGGGCCGGACGCCGCAGCAGCTGCTGGCTGACGAGCTGGCCTGGTGGCAGTCCTGGCACGCGCAAGCGAAAGAGCCCGCGGGGCTGGCCGGCGAAGCGCTGCTGCTGTATCGGCGCTCTTTGATGTTGCTGCGGATGGCCCAGAGCCGCCAGCCCAATGCCAGCGGGCCGCAGGATGGCGCCGGCACCGGGCTGGCGCCGCGCGGGCAGATCGTGGCCAGCCTGCCTCCAGGCCAGTGGAATATCACCTGGCCGCGCGACCAGGCCTACGCCGGGGTGGCTCTGGCAGCTGCCGGACGGCTGGACATGGCCAAGGCGGCGCTGGAGTTTGTGCTGCGCGGCAAGGCGGGTCAGTACCAGGCAGAGGTCGGCGGTCCGTACCGGGTGTCGGTCACCCGCTACTGGGGCGGTGGCACAGAAGAAAGCGATATCAATGAGTTTGGCCCCAACATCGAGCTGGACGGTTTTGGTCTGGTGCTGTGGCAGGCCGGCAGGTATCTGCAGGCCTCGGCCGACAGCGAGTTTTTGGCGCAGTGGTGGCCGGTCCTGCGCGACCTGATCGCAGAGCCGCTGCGAAAATCGGTGGACGCCACCGGGCTGGTCAAGCCCGACTCGTCGATCTGGGAGGTGCACTGGAACGGCCAGCAAAAGCACTTTGCCTACACCTCCATAGCGGCCGTGCGCGGCCTGTGCGCAGCGGCTCAGCTGGCCACCTGGGCCGGAGAAGGCAAGCTGGCTGGGCAGTACCGCGCAGATGCCAAAGCGCTGCATCAAGCTATCCAGACCAAGCTTTCAGATGGAAAGAGCTATCTGCGCGGCAATCTGGAGGAAGCCCCGGGCCAGGCCCATGACCTTGCCGCGGTAGAAGCTTTTCTGGACGGGCAGTTGCCGCCGTGGGGCGCGGTGGCGCAGGCCTCCTGGGCAGCCTGGCTGGCCAAGCTGGCGGCGGGGGGCGGCCCGGGCTTTTTTCGCAATGACGACGGCGGCGAGTACGACAGTCAAGAGTGGCTGTTTATTGACCTGCGGGTCCTGCGCTGGCTAGACAGGGCCGTGGACGCCGGGGCCCCGCTGCAGGCGCACCGCGATGCCCTGCGCCAGCGGGTGCTGGAGGTCGCCCAGCAAGGCGGTGGCATCGTCCCCGAGCTGCTGGGTACCTCTGGCGCTGCGGCGGGCCAGTTTGCCGGCGCGGTGCCGATGATGGGCTTTGGCGCCGGCGCCGCAGTCCTGGCCCTGGGCGGCGCGGCGATGGACGACGACCTGGAGGCCTGCCTGCAAGCGGGCACCGCCGTGGTCGCTGACCCCGGACCGGATGCCGGCGGCGGCGACGCCACAGCCGCAGACCTTGAGGTTGCGCTGGCGCTCGACGGCGAAGGCGACGGCGTGGCGCTGGCCGACGTACCCGCGGGGAGCGATGCTGCAGCGGGGAGCGATGCTGGCGAACTCTCTGCGGCAGTTGGCGATGTGCCAGCAGCTGGGCAGGACTCGCTGGCTGACAATTTGCTAAATGACAAATTGATAAATAGCAAGGATGGCGCCGCTAGGCCAGCGCCTGCCCGCCTGCCAGCAGACAGCGGCTGTGCGGCGGGTTTTGGCGCGGATCGCCGCGGCCTGTGGTCCGTCTTAGGGTTGGTCGCCGGTTGGTGGGCCAGGCGCAGGAGCAAACATGGGTAGAGAATTGGCCAGACTGAACCTTGGCCTTGGCTCGCAAGCGGCGGTCTGGGCGCTGGTCATTGGTGCGGTGGCGGTCGCATGCAAGCCGACTGCCGCGGACCGCGCGCAAGCCGCGCCGCAGGAGGGTGCCGCGCTGGCCCCGGGCGCTGCCGTCGCCGTCCCTGCAGACAGCCAGAAGGCCGCAGCCCTTCCCCTGGCCAAGCCTGAGGAGCCCCAACGCAAAGACTCAGAATTGCAGCGCATCAAGGCGACGCTGACCCCAGGTTTTGTCGCGGTGGCGCCGGGCCAGTTTGCCATGGGGCTGAGCGCCGAGCAGGCCGGGCCCGGCTACAACGATGCCCAGCTGCACCAGGTGGTGATTACCCGGCCGTTTGAGATGATGTCCACCGAGGTGACCGTTAAGCAATACGGCGAATTGATGTCAACTTCTGGGGATCAGCTCAGCCCCTGCCAGCAGTGCCCGGCGGCCATGGTGTCTTGGTACCAGGCGGCGACGTACTGCAACGACCTGTCTAAAAGACAAGGCTTGGCGCAGTGTTATCGCATCGACGGCTTTGCGGTCGCCTGGCCCGAGGGGCTGGCGTGCACCGGCTATCGGCTGCCCACCGAGGCCGAATGGGAGTACGCCTCTCGCGGCGGTTCGACCGAACAGGCGCCAAAGAACATTATAGATTACGCTTGGTTTGATGAGAACTCAGAGCTAAAGCCCCACGCCGTCAAAGGCAAGCTTGCTAATGCGTTTGGTTTGTTTGACATGCTTGGTAACGCCGGCGAGTGGGTGTGGGACTGGCAGGGCGAGTACCCCAGCCAAGCCGTGGCCGACCCCGTGGGCCCCAAAGCTGGCGACAACCGGGTCTTTCGCGGCGGCAACTTTCGCTACGGCAGCGGCGAGGCCAGCCATGCGTTCCGCAGCGCCTATGGGCCGCCGGTGCGCGTAGAGTACATTGGCTTTCGCTGTGTCAGGACGCTGCCGCAGTAGGTTTCCGCTCGCTGGGACGGGTCGGCGTGCGGTAGCCAGATTCTGGCAAATCCCTTACGATGCACGCCCGCAGCCGCCCTTTGGATCGCTTGGAGCCATTGCCCTGCAACTGCCGGATCCTTTGGGACTTGTGACTCTGGCTTGCACCGCCTGCTTGCCCTCTGCGGGCCCCTGCCCGCCTGCTCCTTCTTTGCCCGCTTAGACCCACTTTGCCCGCCTGAACCCACTTTGCCCGCTTGAACCCACTTTGCCCGCTTAAACCCATCATGAGAGGACGCCCATGGCCAACGTCACGCGGAAAATCGGTTTGTCGCTAGGTGCTGACTTGTGCTGGCCTGCGGCCTATGAAGAAATCATCAAGCAACTCAAGCTGTCTTTGCCTATCGACGGCGACACGGTGAGCTTTGACATCGACCGGGTGTCCATTGAGCCCTTCAACCTCAAGCAACCGGTCAAGTACGACGTGGTGGTCGACCGCCTGACCCACTGGTACCAGACCACCCGCGAGTGGATCAAGAAGGCCGTGATCATGGACGGCTTGTATGTGCTCAATAATCCGTGGTCTTTGCAGTCCATGGAGAAGCACACTTCCTACGCGGCCATGATGCACCTGGGCCTGCCGGTGCCAGAGACGTGGATGGTGCCGCCCAAGGAGTACAGCCCCGACCTGGGCGACGCCAAGACCACGCTGACCCGCTACGCCCGGCTGTTTGATCTGACCAAGGTCGGCCAGAACCTGGGCTACCCGGTGTTCATGAAGCCCTATGACGGCGGCGCCTGGGTTGGCGTGACCAAGATCAACAACGATCAAGAACTGCGCGCCGCCTATGAGAAGTCGGGCCAGCGCCTCATGCACGTGCAAAAGGCCGTGGCGCCCTTTGACCTGTTTGTGCGGGCCATTGGCATTGGACCGCAGACGCACATCGTCAAGTACAACCCCGACGCGCCGCTGCACAGCCGGTACGAGGTGGGCTTCAACTTTGTCGATGGCGCCGAGTACCAGCAGCTGAGCGACATGTGCTTGACCATCAACAGCTTCTTTCAGTGGGAGTTCAATTCCTGCGAGTCGCTGCGCCAGAACGGCACCTTCTACCCCATCGATTTTGCCAACGCCTGCCCGGACTTTCAGGTCACGTCTCTGCACTACCACTTCCCGATCATGGTCAAGAACATGATCAAGTGGTCGCTGTTCTGCGCCGCCACCAAGCGCGAATTCAAGCCCAACCTGGACTGGGCGCCGTATTACGCGGTGGCCAAGAAGGATCTGAGCTTTGACGACCGGCTGCGCGAATACGCCAAGATCGCCCACCAGCGGTTTGAGACGGACCGGTTTGTCGAGTTCTGCGATCGCCACCTGCCGCATCTGGACGAAGTCGTCTGGAACTTTTTTGGCACCCCCAAGGCCAAGGAGATCGTGCGGGCCAAGGTCGCGGCCCTGTTTCCCGCCCACGAGGTCGAGCAGTTTACCGATCACTTCTTTGGTCTGGTCCAGTTCTGGCGCAAGACCGAGGTCGATCGCATGGCTGCGGTCAAGGCCAAGCGCGAGCAGCGGCTGGGCGGCGTGCCAGCGGTGGTTGCGGCAGAGCCAGGGCCAGCTTCGGTGCCAGCGTCAGAGCCGGTTTCAGACCCGGTTTCAGAGCCAGTGCCGCCGACCCAAGCGGAGCCGCTGGTGCTGGCCGAGCCCGCCGCCAAGAAGAAGTCCGCCAAGAAGAAGGCCTAGGGCCATCGCCAACAAGCAACGGACACCGCCTCTGGCTGACTCGCCGCTGGTCCAGCTGCCAGGACGTTGAAGTTGCTGGGTGGCCACCCAAAGCCCCACTACCCCGATGGGCGCCCGACTCAGCCGGCGCCAAGGATCCGCTATGCCCCTTCACGTCGTGTTTGTCGCCCCGTTTTTCATGGACACCACCTTGCGCTTTGTCAGGGCGGTGGCCGCGACGCCAGACGTGCGCTGCTCTTTGCTGAGCCAGGAAGCGCCGTACAAGGTCCCCGATGACCTGCGCAAGCTGCTGGCCGGCTTCTGCCAAGTGGAGGATGCGATGGACGCCCGCCACATCGAGCGCGGCGTGCGGCTGATCCAGAGCAAGCACGGCAAGGTAGACAAGCTGTTTGGCGCCCTGGAGCACATTCAGGTGCAACTGGCAGACGTGCGGGCCTCTTTGGGGCTGGGCGGCTTGAGCCCGGTGGCGGCGCGCAATTTTCGCGACAAGGCCCAGATGAAGGACGTGCTGCAGAGCGCGGGCCTGCCGTGTGCGAGACACCACGAGGTCAAGTCGTCTTCTGATGCGTGGCAGTTTGCTGCCAAGGTCGGCTATCCGCTGGTGCTTAAGCCGCGCGAAGGCGCCGGGTCCAAGGGGACGTTCCGCGTCGATGGAGACAAGGACCTGGCCGAAGCCCTGCTGGTGGTTCGGCCCTCTGACCTGCGCCCGGCGGTGATTGAGGAATTTGTCACCGGAGACGAGTTCAGCTTTGAAGTCCTAAGCCTGGCCGGCAAGCCGCTGTGGCACTCGCTGACCCGCTACTTGCCCAACCCTTTGGACGTGGTGCGCAATCCGTGGATCCAGTGGTGCGTGTTGCTGCCCAAAGAGGTCGAGGACCCGCGCTATGACGACGTGCGCAAGGCCGGCTATGCGGCTTTGCAGGCGCTGGGCATGGACACCGGTATGTCGCACATGGAGTGGTTCCGCAGGCCAGACGGGCGGTTGGCCATCAGCGAGATCGCCGCGCGGCCGCCAGGGGCGCAGATCGTCACCCTCAACAGCCTGGCCTGTGATTTTGACCTGTACCGCGCCTGGGCGCTGCTGATGTGTCACGGCCAGTTCACGCCGCCCCAGCGCAAATTTGCAGCGGGCGCCGCGTTCTTTCGCGGTCAGGGCCGGGGCAGAATCAAGGCGATCCACGGGCTGGAGCAGGCTCAACGCGAGGTAGGACACCTAGTTGTCGAGCTCAAGCTGCCGCACATCGGTGCTCGACCCAGCACCAGCTATGAAGGCGACGGTTACGCGCTGCTGCGCCACCCAGAGACCAAGGTCGTCGAGCAGGCACTGCGGCGCATGGTGGAATTGGTGTATGTAGAGCTGGGGTAGGCGACTGCTGCTGGCCTGCTGTCGCCCGGCAACCGCTGGAGGACCATGAGCCACAAGGACTCCCCAAATTCCGTGCCGCTGCGCATGGTTCGCAACCTGGGCATCATGGCCCACATCGACGCAGGCAAGACCACCGTCAGCGAGCGGCTGCTGTTTGTCGCCGGCCGCAGCTACCGCATGGGCGAAGTGCACGATGGCGAGGCCGTGCTCGACTGGATGCCCCAAGAGCGCGAGCGCGGCATCACCATCACCTCGGCGGCCACCAGCATGGGCTGGCGCGACCACGAGTTGCACCTGATCGACACCCCGGGCCACGTGGATTTTACCGTCGAGGTAGAGCGGTCGCTGCGGGTGCTGGATGGGGCAGTGGCGGTCTTTGACGCGGCCAATGGCGTGGAACCGCAAAGCGAGACGGTGTGGCGGCAGGCCGACCGCTGGCAGGTGCCGCGCATCGCCTTTGCCAACAAGATGGACCGGGTAGGAGCGGACTTTGCCAAGACCCTGGCGTCGCTGCGGCAGCACTTTGGCGCCAGCCCGCAGGGCAAGAAGATCGCCGCGGTGCAGTGGCCGCTGGGCAGCGAGGGCGATCTGCAGGGCTGCGCCGACCTGGTCCACCGCCGGCAACTGCGCTTTCCCGATGAAGAGGATCCGCGGGTCGTGACCGAGGAACCGGGGCTGACGGCCGATCAGGAGCAGCGCCGTCAGGAACTGATTGAAGTACTTGCAGATGCCGATGAGGCCGTGGCCGACGCCTACCTGGAGGGCCGCGACCTGGACCCCTCCGAGCTCAGCCAGGCGATCCGCCGCGCGACCATCGCCGGGCAGTTTGTGGCGGTGCTGTGCGGCTCGGCGCTGCGCAACTGCGGGATTCCGCCGCTGTTGGATGCGATCTGCGCCTGGCTGCCGTCGCCCCTTGACGTGCCGGCCATCGCGGGCGTGCATCCGCGCAGCGGCGAGACGGAGCGGCGACCCGCTGATGCCCAGGGGCCCCTGTGCGCGCTGGCGTTCAAGGTCTCTGCGCTGGATGAGGGGCGGCGGTTTGTGTTCCTGCGCCTGTACTCGGGCACGCTGCGCGAAGGCGACGAGGTGTGGAACCCGGCGCGCGGGGTCAGCGAGAAGGTGTCGCGGCTGCTGTTGCTGCACGCCGTTCAGAAGACCCGGGTGATCAGCGTGGCGGCCGGGCAGATCTGCGCGGTGATGGGCCTGAAAAAGACCATGACGGGCGATACCTTGGCCGACACCCACCATCCGCTGATCCTGGAGACGCTGACGGACTACGAGCCGGTGATCAGCCAGGCCATTGAGCCGGCGGCACTCAAGGACCGCGAAGGCCTGATCGAGGCCCTGGCCAAGCTGACCGACGAGGATCCGACCCTGCGCAGCGGCGAAGACAAGGAGACCGGCGAGCTGATCCTCAGCGGCATGGGCGAGCTGCACCTGGAGGTGGCGGTGGACCGGCTGCGGCGGACCTTTGGCCTGGACGTGCGCGCCGGCAAGCCGCAGGTGATGCTGAGAGAGACGGTGGGCAAAACCGCTGAAGCCACAGGGACTTTTGAGAGGCATCTGGCCGAGCGCCACGGCGAGGAGGTCCAGCTGTTTGGCTCGGTGCGGGTGCGGGTCGAGCCGCGGCCGCGCGGCGCCGGCTTTGAGTTTGCCGTGGATGCGGGTCTGCTGGACCGCCACTTTCAGCAAGGCGAGACGGCGCAGGCCTGCCGCCAGGGGGCCCACGATGCCATGCAGGCGGGCGTGGTAGAAGGCTATCCCCTGGATGACCTGAGGGTGACCCTGCTGGAGGGCCACTGGAGAGACGGTCAGTCCAGGCCCATGGCCTACCAGATTGCCACCGCCAAGGCCGTGCGCGAAGCGGTGCTGAAAGCCGGGCCGGTGATGCTGGAGCCCATCATGGCCATAGAGGTGACGGCGCCGGCCGAGTATCTGGGCGATGCGCTGGCGACGCTGAGCAGTCGCCGCGGCGTGGTCAGCGATGTGCTGGAGCGAGCGGCCGGGCTGCGGGTCGTCCAGGCCGAAGCGCCGCTGCGGCAGATGTTTGGCTATGCCAGCGAGCTGCGGTCACAGACCCAGGGGCGCGCCAGCTTCTCTATGCACTTTGCCCGGTTTGACCGCGCTGGCTGAGGGCACTGGCGTCACCTTGCCCTGCAGGCCCTTGCTGAGCCACAGGCGCCCTGCATCGTCGACCAGGGCGCATTCGACGCCAGGCCAAGCGGCGACCAGCGCCAGGGCCCGCTGGCGGCCCAGGACCATCAGCGCGGTAGACAGCGCGTCGGCCAGGGTGGCATCGGCGGCCACTACCGATGCGCTTTGCAGGCCCCGCGTCGGCTGGCCAGTGTGCGGGTCAATGATGTGGTGGTAGCGCACGCCGTTGCGCTCAAAGTAATGCTCGTAGTCGCCACTGGTCGAGATGGAGGCGTCGCTCAGGTCGAGCACTGCCAGCACCGCCTGCGGGGCACCGCGCGGATGGCGCAGCCCGACCCGCCACGGTCGAGCCCCATGCCGACCACCGACCAGCACCTGGCCGCCGGCTGACAGCGAAAAGCTGGGTGCGCCCTGCTCTTTCAGCCAGCGGCCGGCGCGGGCCAGCGCCCAACCCTTGGCGATGCCGCCCAGGCCCAGCTTCATGCCGGCGACGGGCAGCGCAACGGTGGAGGCCTGCGGGTTCACCACCACCTTGCGGTAGTCAATGAGGGGGATTCGCCTGGCGATCTCAGCGGGATCGGGCACAAGGCCCTGGCTGTGGTCAGAGAAATCCCAGACTCCCCACAGGGCCGCCCAGGTCGGGTCAAAGGCGCCGCCGGTGCGCCTGCTGACTTCCAGGGCCTGGTTCAGCAGCGCGATGGCGTCGGCATCGACCTGCACGGCGGCGCTGCCGGCCAGGCGATTGACCTCCGCGATGGGCGAGCCCGGCTTCCACTCATTAAGCTGTTGTTCTAATTGGCGAAAAATGCCAAACACGCCGTCTGCTTGGCGCTGGGCATCGGGGCCCTTGGGCAGCAGCACTTCGATGGCGGTGCTCATGATAGGGGCGCGAAAGAGCTGATACTCTGCCGAGCTGTTGGCCAAGCGGTCGCGCATTCGCCCGGCAAACAGCCAGTGGTTGGCCGCGTCGATGACCAGACCGTCCACCTCTTGCGGCACGGCGGCGATGGCCAGTGGCGCCGTCTGCAGCAGCAACTGGCGGGCCAGGGCGTCCAGCTGCGCCGTGGTGTAGCCAGCGGCGGGCCCGACCAGGGCCACCAGCTTGAGCTGGGCTTGCTTGCGCTGAGGTGCAGACAGCCGCGCGGCCGGCCACACGGCGGCAATTTCACCTGGGTTCATGGGCAGGTGGGCCACTGCCGGCCGACCGCCGCCCTCGGGGTGCGGCACCTGCACGGCGGCGGGCGCGGTCTGCGCCTTAAGCGCGGCAGCCTGCCCGACCCAGCCTGCGGGCAGCGCCAGGGCCAGCGCAACCAGCCACCGCGCGCGCCAGCGGATCACGGCGCCGGCTTGGCCAGGGCCTTGAGCACTTCGGCCTCCACCTTGGCTTCATCGCCGACCACAAAACTGGAGTGGATCCAGGTGATGGCGCCGTCTTTGCCCACCAGGTAGGCGGTGGGCATCTTGGCCGGCTGGTAACGCTCTGCCACCTTGGACTCGGGGTCGTGAAAGACTCGCAGGCCCAGCTTGGTGGCGGCGACAAAGCGCTTCAGGACGTCGACCTCTTCATCGACGCTGACCGTCAGGATGTGAAAGCCCTGACTGCCCAGCTTGCGCTCCAGGGCGGCGTAGCGCGGCAGGCTGAGCTTGCACGGCTCGCACCAAGTCGCCCAGAAGTCGACCAGCACCACTTGGCCGCGCATCGCTGCCAGATCATAGGCTTTGCCATCGAGCAGTGCGCCCTTGATCGGCGGAGCCACCTGGGCGACGGCCGGGCCCGCGGCCAGCGGCAGCGCTCCTGCAGCAGGGGTCATCAATAGCCAAGAGGCCACAGCAGAGAGGATCGCAGCAAGCATGTTGACCTCAGAGGGGGCTGGGGAGGGCGTAGGTTTAGGCCTGTGGATTCAAATTACTATTGCAAGTAATGGACATAGTCACAACTCGAAAGCGGCTTTATCAAAATGTGTACTGCAATCCCGCCTCAATCATTGACATTGTTCGTTCTGGGAGCCAGCGGAAATCGTCAAAGTGCTGCCACATCCAGTCGTACTTGAGGTCCAGCTGCCAGCTGCTGGTGCTGGCGGGGCTGCCGAGGTCGATGGCCGCCTTGACTCCGATCAGATTGCCATACATGGTGCCGAGTTCTCGATCAATCGTTCTGTAGCGCATGGGCTTGTCATAGACGGCCTGGTAGAAGCCGGCGCCGCGCTGGGTATAAACGCGGTCGCGCAGCCGCAGATTCAGCCAGTCGGTCGGGGCGTGCGAAAGCGTTACCTCGCCAGTGTGAGAAAGCACGCCCCAGGTGTCGCTGTACAGGCGGTAGCTGGCGCCGCTGAACCAGGTCTGGCTGAGGGCGCCGCGCACCTCGGCGGCGACGGCTTGGCGGACGCGCAGATCGGGCGCCACCTCGGGGCCAGAGGTGCCGTCGGCATAGTGGACAAAGCGGTAGACGCTGGACTGAAAGCCGTCGAGCACGCCAACAAAACCGCTGAGCTGGCCGACCCAGGCGCGGCCGAGCACCTGCGTCCAAGAGGCGGTCAGGGCATGGCTGTCTAGGCTGCGGACAAAGGTGGGGTCGTGGGCGCGGCCGACGTCAGAGCCGGTAAAGCTGTAGGCCAGAGATAGTGTTGTATTTCGCTTGGCAAATTCGTCGCTGACTGCAATGGACCCCGTTGCCGAGGCGTAGTCATTCTCTTGCGAGTGGCTGGCGCCCAGGGTGATGTTGAGCTGCTCTTGCTTGGCCGTGACCGAGGCGCCGTACTCCTGGCGGTTTTCTTGGAAATAGCCCTTGGAAGTCGCCGCACTCACCACATCGACCGAGGCGCAGGTCATCATGTCGACCGCGGCATGGGCAGCGACGGCCCAGCGCTCGCCTAGATCGGCGGCGACGCGGACGGTGGGGGTCACGATGCGGTTGTGGTCGTTGTCAAAGTAGTAGTTGGTGCGGGTCTCTGCGCTGACGCCGGCAGGGGTAGGCGCAGCGGTAGGCAGTGGTTCTTGCGCTGCCGGAACAAATTCTACCACAAGATCAGAGGCCAACTGGCCTAAGGGAACCTCGGCTGCCTCAGCGGCGGAGCTGGCCGGCCGCGCTGCGCCCACCGTGCTCGGGCGTAGCCGAGCCAGCCGCGACCGGCTGGGGCGCGGGTGGGCCAGCCTCTTGGCGGGGCGGGCGACCGGCTCGGCTGCGCCTGGGGCCGCCACCAACGGCAACAGCGCCGCCAGCAGCGCTGCCAGCGAGCGGATGGGCTGGCGATATTTCTCGCTGATCAGTTGCAACCGCAGCCTCCACCGCCGCCGCCAAAGCCGCCGGCCGAGCCCTCTCTGTACTGAAAGGCGTGTTGCTCCAGGTCTTTTTCGCCGGCGTTGCGGCCCAGAACCATGCAGCGGTGGGCCAGCTTCTGGCGCTGCCAGGGCTCCACGCGCACGCAAGCCCCTGCCGAGACCGCCGCCGCTGCCAGGACCGCCGCGGTCGCAGCCACGCTGCGGCGCTGCGACCGCTGCATGGCGCGCCAGGCGACCAGCGCGATCAGCCACAGCGCTGCCAACCATGCAGAATGGGCCTGGCCCTGCGCTCCGGCGCTGCAGCCGGGAGGGGGAGGCGGCAGGCGCTCGTCGCTGCGGCTGCCCACCAGCAAGCCACCCTGCGGGTCAAAGGCGCTGCCGGCGTCCGTCAGTGGGCCTGGGCTGGCGGCGGCGGAGTCGGCGGCGCCGGGCGCCGGGGCGGCGGTGTCTGGCTTGCCGGCGTCGGCCTTGCCGGGCTCTGGACTGGCCAGATCTGCAGTGGCGACGTCAGGGCCGGCGGAATCGCCAGATCCGTCGCCGGGATCCGCGGCGGCATCGAATTGGAGAGAGTCGGGGCCCGTCGATCCGGCGTCAGCGCTGCCGGCGTCGGTCGAGCCCGCGTCTGGCGGCGACAGGCTGAGCGGACAACCGCTGCAGCCGAGCGCTTTGACCTTGTCGGGATCGTTCAGATTTGCGCAGTTGCAGCAGGCGACGGGCGAGCCCGGCTTGATGTTGGGGTCTTTGTCATTGCAGTCTAGGCTGGCGGCAAAGCCGTCTTGATCGGCATCTGGATCGACGGGCGCACTGCCGCAGGTGCTGACGCCGCAGGTCTTGCCGATGCATTTGTCGGTGTCGTTGCAGTCGTAGGCCTTGGTCCAGCCGTCGCCGTCGGCGTTTTCCGCTGAGACAATGCCCAGCTTCTTGGGGTCTTTGTCATCGGAGTCGATGGGGCACTTGGGAAAATGGCAGTATTTTGACGCTTTGCCACTGCCGATCACGTAGCCGTCGTGGTCGCAGTCGCAGCCCTCCTTCCATGCGCAAGAAGGGCCGGTCTTGATGTCGCAAGAAGTCGGCTCGACGGCCTGAGCCACCGCAGAAAGCCCCATGGCTACGGCCACAAAGCTGACGAGCAAGCTGGCTAGCTTGGGCCGGCGAGGGGGCCTAGGTTGGCTTGCCGCGGTCATGGGTTGGCCTCCTGGCGCGAGCGACGGCGGAAGATGCGCGCCAGCCAGGCAGTGGCGGCGGCGAGAAGGGCCCCGGCGTGGGCGCTGCTGGGGCTGCCCACGGGCGAGGCGCCGCAAGCGGCCTGCTGGTCGGCTGGGGCCATCCCTTCGGGGTACAGCGTGCGGTGAACAGAATAGGTGGCGTCGCCAAAGTAGTCGTTGTGCTCTGGGGTGACCTGGGTGCCGCCGTCGCCGTCCACCGCGCCGAGGTGAAAGGCCACAGCGGTGGTGGTCAGGGGAGCTTTCCACAAAAAATGCCAGGATGTCCGGCCTTTTACACTAGCAAGAAGCAGCTGATTAATTTCGTCTTGGGTCTTTCCAGCCTGGATCAATGCTTGAATATCTATGCAATCGCTGGTCAAGTTGCCGCCACAGGCCTGAGGTTGCTGCAGCGACACCCCGCTGACGGCCCGGCCGCCGGTGAACAGCGTGGTCTCAGCGCCCGAGTCGCTGTCGCAGCCCTGTTCGCTCAGCTGCCCGGTATCGCTGCACAGCTGACCTGCGGGCTGGTGGTTGCCTCCCAAGAACTCAGCGACGAACCCGTTGCGGTTGCAGCCGCCTGCGTCGGGCTGGCAGGTGCCGTTGCGGTCCAGGCCGCGGACTTCGGCGACCAGGCGCACCAAGATGGCGTAGGTGGTGCCCGGTACAAAGCCGCGCTCAAACAAGCCCGGTGGGTCGCTGGCCAGCGCCAGTTGGCCGCCAGCGGTGCTGCCCTGGTGGCAGCTGGTGCAGTCCAGGTCATGAGAAGTGGGCGATCCAACAAAAGTATAGCCGCCTCCGCCGCCGTGGTCGGCCGCCGCCTCAAACATCGACACCGAAGAGAAGCCGCACAGCCAGGGGGCGGCGGCCAGCAATACCAGCAGCTTGGCCTGGTGACCCGCCATGGGCCGCGGGTTCGCCGACCCACGTTGCAGCGCGCGGCGAGCCTTCATTTGCACATCTCCGGCCCTGCCCCTTCGAGCCATACCTGCAGCGTCACATAGTCCAGGTCCATGGCGCTGGTGAAGATGTCGCCGCCGGCCGCGTGGTACATGCCGCCAGCGCTGACGGCGAGGGGGCGGTTGAGAAGGGGGCTGTCGGCCACCGGCTGGCCAGGCACAACCATGCTCCGTGCTTGAGCAAAATTGAAGTCGATCTCGGCCGCCGTCAGCTGCGGGTGGTAGCCGGCTTGGCGGTCCTCTGGGGGCTGGCTGGCCAGGGCCTTGACCATCTCGGCGGCGATGCGCATGCGACCAGGAGCCAAAACCTGCAGGCGCCTGGCAGTGTTGCCATGGCAGGCTGGCATCGAGCACTCTTTGGCCAGAATGGGCTGCACGGCGCACTCAAAAGATGAGCGCTGCACAGGTGCCCAGGACTGCTGGGGATTCTCGAGCGTACAGCCCAGACCCAGCGCGCCAAGCAGCAGCAGTGGCCACCTTGTGGTGCCACGGGCCTGGGTCGACAAGGGTCGGCGCACAACAAGCCGCCGGCGTGATGCAAGATGAGACATTTCTTAGGTGTTTCGGCAAGGAAGCGGCCGGACATGACCGCTGGGGCACGTTACACAGCGGCAGTCGGTGTCGTCAAGCTGTGGCGGGTCATCGCGGCGCGGTGGGCGGGCGGCCAGTCATCTTGCGGTCTTTCCCAACGGCCCGCGGCTGACACGGTCTGGGCTGGGCAGCGCGCGCATTGACGATTGGGTAGAGCCAGCGTAGCCTGATTGGCCCATGTTGTCGCAGAGGTGGCGCAGCATTGGTGCTGACCCTGCCCGCGGCTGTGGCGGGCAACCCAGTCTGGGAAAGCGGCGGCATGCGCGATCTGATTGTCCTGTCTGACTTCCACTTGGGAAGAGGAAAAAACCTTGACACGGGGCGCTATTGGGCCCTTGAAGCGTTCTTCTACGACAAGGACTTTGTCAACTTCATCGAGTGGCTGGCCAGCAGTGCCACCCCCGACCAGCCAAAGCCGCAGATTATCTTCAACGGCGACACCTTTGACCTTCTGCGGGTAGAGCCGGAGCCAGAGGGCGGTGTCGAAGGGCGGGCGCCGGCCTACCTGACCCCGGCCATCGCTGCGCGAATCCTGGAGAATATCCTGGCCGGCCATCCGACCTTTGTGCAGGGGCTGGCGTTGGCGCTGTCCGCCGGCTTGCCGGTGTTGTTCCTGCCGGGCAACCACGATGTAGAGCTGCAGTGGCCAGAGGTCCAGGCGGTGCTGCGCCGGGTGCTGGCCGAGGAATTGGTCCACATGGGCAAGAAGCCCGATCAGATCATTGCGGATCTGCTGGAGTTTCGTCCCTGGTTCTACCACGAGGCTGGGCGGGTGTGGATCGAGCACGGCTGCCAGTACGACCCCGAAAACGCCTTTCGCTGGTATCTGCGCAGCAACCTGGCCGAAGAGGCCGCCGACGACACAGAGCTCGACCAGCCGCTTGGCAATTTCTTTCAGCGCTATCTGTACAATGGCTTTGGGCCGATCACGTTTATGGTCCCGTCTTCGCGGGCCAATTTCCGCTACGGGCGCTGGCTGCTGCTGAACAATCCGGCGGTCCTGATCCACGCGGCCACTAGTCAGCTGCCGTTTGCATTCAAATGGTTGCGCCGATTGACCTTGAAGAAGCTGCAGCCGCCCACCGCGCTGCCCCAGGTCCATGCCGCCGAGCTGCATAGGCTGGCGGAGGACTCCGGGCTCCAAGAACGGCTTTTGCAAATTGATTCGCTCAAGGAGCTGCGCGGCGACGTGGTGGCAGCCGTCGAGTCGCTAGCGCGCAACTTGCTGCGGGTGTTGGGCCTGTCTCTGCTGGGGGTGCTGGCGGTCATTGGCCTGTGGTTCTTGGGGTTTGACGTGATTCAGCAGGCCAGCATGGGGTCTGCCTCCAAGTCGCTGTGGTTTATGGCGCTGAACCTTCTGTTCTTCAGCAGCTTGACGGTAGGCGGGACTCTGCTGCTGCTGCGAGATGGGCCGCCGCAGGAGCCCAACCCCCTGCCCAAGGCGGCCGCAAAGATTGCCGAATTACTGCAGGTGCCCTTGGTGACCTTTGGCCACACCCACGATGAGACGGTGCAGCGCCTGGTCCAGCCCCTCAAGCGCGGGTGGTACTTCAACACTGGCACCTGGATCGCCGTGTTTACCCACGACGTGCTGCTGCCGCGCGAGCGGGTGCAGTACACCTTCCTGCGTATTCGCGATAAGCACGGAGAATTGCTGCACTGGCACCCAGCGCGCAGTCAGGCGGTAGACGTGGTGCTGCTGGACGATTGAGGGCGGGAACCTGCCCAGGGTCGGTGGGCGCAATTCCTTGCTGCTGACCGGGTCACTTGGCTCGGCGGAGCGGCGTCCCCGCGGGGCCACCAGTCGACCCAGGGGCTGGAGTCGGCGCCCTACCGGGCAGCTGCGCGGCGCGGGCTGACGTGGCGGCTCAGCCACCACAGCACGGGCAGGCCCAGCGCAGTCAGGCCAATCGACAGCGCCGCGACCTTGTTCATGCCGGCCAGGCGCTGGTTGGGCAGCACCACCAGGATTCGCGACGACGCGAATGCTCCTGCCGCTGCGGCCAGGTGCTGCATGGCGGACTGCAGCGACATGAAGGTGGCGCGCTCTTGGTGACCTGGCACCAGCGTCATCAAGGTGTTGTAGGGCACGTTGCGCATGCCCATGGCCAGAAACAGCGTGGCAAATAGCAGGGGCACCGAGATGAGCGCCTGATCCCCAAGGAATCCAGCGGCGGTGACCGCGACCACTAGGATGGCGCCCACGCTGGACACCAGGGCGATGCCGAAGCGGTCGGCGGCGCGACCGGCGATGCGGGTGGCAAAGAAGCTGACGACGCCGCCCAACAGGTACAGGCCTCCCAGGTGCTCTCTTGGGTAGCCCAGGTTGCTTTGCACGTAGGAGGCGATGTTGGGGACCAAGGCGAAGGAAGAAGCCATCAGCAGGGCGGTGGCCAGCAAGGCCATCTGTGGCTTGGTGCGGCGCAACAGGCTGAGCGGGTCGACCTTGGCGGTGTCGTGATCCAGGTGCCCACGCAGCTTGGGCAGGCCCCACCAGGCTGCCGCAGCAAGAGCAAAAACCAGGGCTGCCACAGCTTGAAACGGCAGCTGCCAGCCGCCGCGGCGAGAGAGCTCCAGGCCCGCCGGCACTCCCAGCACAGAGGCGGCGGCAAAGGCGCCCATGACGGCGCCCATGGCCCGGCCACGCCGCTCGACCGGCACGACGTCGGCGATGATCGACATCGACAGCGAGGTGGCGGGACCGCCCCAGAACCCGGCCAGGGCCCGCGCCAGGACCAGCGACGTCAGGCCGGTGGCAAAGGCGCCAAGCAGCGTGCCGACCCCAAGGCCGACCATCGACAGGGCCAGGGCGGTGCGGCGGTCGAAGCGCTCCAGCCACCACATCCCAGCCAAGCCAGCTACGGCGGCCGAGGCGGTGTAGACCGCGCCAATGAGGCCAATCTGCGACATGGGGATGCCCAGGGCCTTGGAGAAGTCGGGGCCCAGGGGCATGACCATCATGAAATCAAGGATATTGGCAAATTGCACTGCGCCGACGACAAAGACGAGGGCTCGCTCTGACAATCTCCGCTGTGTCTCGGGGTTTGCATCAGGCTGTGGCGCTGGCGCGGCGGGGCGCTGGCCCGCGGTCTGGGCGGTGGCCTGAAGCTCTGGGTCTGTGGGCATTGGGATTCCGTGCGGCACCGAGCGGAGCGCAGCTGCATTGTAGCGGCTCTGCGGCAGGCAGGCCAACGGAACGGCCCAAGGGCGATGCAATGGCTACAGTTGGGGCTGCGGGCTTGGCGGGCTAGCCCTCTTTGGGCTGGTCCAGCATGCGCCAGACGCAGTCCACCCGCTTGTCGATGAGGCTGTAGACGGCGGTGTTGCGCACTTGGGTGCGGTCGACCGTGCCCTGGGTCAGCAGTACTTTGAGGTGTTTGCTGACGTTGGGTTGGGTGGAGCTGACGTGGCGGCTCAATTCGGTGACGCCGCACGGGCTGATCGCCAAGCGGTGCAGCAGGCGCGGGCGAACCGGGTCGCCCAGGATTCGAAGTCGGGCTGAGAGGTCCGACAAGTGGTTGTCTGTCAATGGCAACTGAATGTTGTGCACGTTCTCCACTCCTGGCGAGCCGGTCTTGACTGGAATGCAATGTGCACGCGATCGCCCACCCCAGGGATAGCGTGTACAGCTTCAAGGCACCGCGTCAGTCCTTACTTCACAGTAGAGTGCCACCAAGGAGCGCACTTGCAACTGAGAAGTAGATGACAAGGCCTGTTACGTCGACCAACGTGGCCACAAAGGGCGCTGAGGCGCTGGCCGGGTCAAAGCCCATGCGGCCCAGAAGTAGTGGAAGCATGGAACCTGCAAGCGTTCCGAACATCACCACGCCAACCAGAGAGATCCCAACGGCCATGCCGATCCTCAGAGCATGGTCGCCATAACCCCCAAAGAAAACATCCGACAATGTTACGCGAAGAAGCCCAAGGGTGCCCAGAACCAGCCCCAGAGCCAGGCCCGTCACCAATTCGCCCTTGGCCACGCGCAGGGCGTCGCGCAGCCGCAGCTCGCCCAAGGCCATGGCGCGAATCACCAATGTCGAGGCTTGAGAGCCAGAGTTGCCGCCTGAGCTGATGATCAGCGGTACAAACAGGGTCAGCACCACGGCCTTGGCGATTTCGTCTTCAAAGTGGCCCATCGCGCTGGCAGTGAACATCTCGCCGATGAACAGCACCGCCAGCCAGCCGGCGCGCTTCTTGAACATCTGGCCAAAGCCGGTGTCGAGATAGGGCTGGTCCAGGGCCTCCATGCCGCCGAACTTCTGGGCGTCTTCCGTGGCTTCTTCGTCCACCACGTCGACGATGTCGTCCATGGTGACAATGCCCTTGATGTGGCCTTCGGCATCCACCACCGGAATGGCCAGGAAGCTGTAGTGGCGGAACAGCCTAGAGACCGCCTCCTGGTCGCTGTCTTCTCTGACCGAGACCACCGCTGGCTGCATGACCTCGCGCACGGTGGCCTGGGCAGGCGCCTGGAACAGCTGCCGCAGCGAAACCGCGCCGAGCAGGTGCTGCTCTTGATCGGTCACGTACACGTAGTAGATCGTCTCCAGGTGCTCTTTGGCTTGGCGGCGCAGGTACAGCAGCGCTTCGTCGACGCGCAGCTCTGGGCGCAGCCGGGCAAAACGGGTGGACATCAGGCCGCCGGCGTCGTCTTCGGCGTAGGCAAGCAATACCGCCACTTCCTTGCGGTTTACTTCATCCAGGAGGCCAAGCAGGCTGACCCGCTCTTCGTGCGAGACTTCTTGGAGAAGGTCGGCCGCGTCATCTGGGGCAAGCAGGCGCATCCAGGTCCGCCGCTCGGTGGGCGGCAGACACAGCAGCAGGTTGGCGGCGGCGCGGGAGTCGATGGACGAGAAGAAGACCTCTGCATCGTCGCGGCTCAGCGCGCGAAACGACTGCAGTTGCGCATCCAGGCTGAGGTCTGACCACAGCTCTACTAGATCGGACACGGACATGGGGCCCCCAGTGGCTCTGGCCGCCCACCAAAGCTGCGCCCCGATACCACGATTTGGCGCCGGCGGATACCCCTTGGGCCGCGGTCAACGGATTCTTGGAGTTGTGAGGCCGGGCTTGCAATTGGTCGGGGGTGCGGCTACTATTTTCCATTGTCCGCAGGCTATCGGACAAAGCCTTTTGGCCGGGGGGCGGGTGCCCATCGGCAGTCAGTCGGTCAGCCAGTAGCCACTAGTCTGTCAGTAGTCAGCCAGCAGCCAGCAGCCAGTCGCCAGTGGCCAGTGGCCGCAGGTCCCAGGAGCTCTGAGTGCGCATCTCTCACCGAACAGAACAGGCTTTGGCCGCTTTGGTGCTGCTCGGTCGGCAAGCGCCTGGGGGCCGCGTGCGGCTGCAGGACGTGGCCGCCGCCCTGGCTGTGCCGCACAAGGTCCTGGAGTCGCTGCTGGCGGATCTGCGCCTGGCCGGCCTGATCGACAGCCGCCGCGGGCCGGATGGCGGGCACCTGCTGGCGCGGCCGTTGGCGGCGATTCGGGTGCTGGAGGTGGTGGAAGCCGCCGACGGGCCTTTGCAGATCGGCGAAGAGCCGGTGGCCACGGGCGACGATGGGATGGCCGCTGCGCGGGCCATGAGTGGCGAGTGGGCGCAGGCGATCCGGGCGATTTTGGAGCGCACCACGCTGGAAGACGTGGCGCTCAGGGCAGACTCTGGGGCTGGAAAGGTGGATTTTTCGATCTAGTACCCAAGACCGCTCATTCGATCTGGGTTGCCCCCGGTTCTTGTTCACAGGTTTTGGGTCCTACTGCTGGGTCTTCTTCCGTACCCCAAACCGGGTCCGTTCCGGAACCCGGAACAAACTTGGGGTTTGAGGCACTGGGCAGCCCAGGGTGCCGGGCGGTCTGGTCGCAGCCCCGATCGAATTTGGAGGCTTTGCGTTCAAGTGGTACTTTGCGGTGCGTTGATTTGGCTAGACATTCCCGCCCCTGATGGGGGCTGAGAGGCAGACATGGCGCGAATTTTTGATGACAACAGCTTGAGCATCGGCAACACCCCCCTGGTGCGGTTGAATCGCATTTCGGCAGGCTTGGGCGCGGAAATTGTGGCCAAGATTGAGGGGCGCAACCCGGCCTACTCGGTCAAGTGCCGGATTGGCGCGGCGATGATCTGGGCCGCCGAGCGCGACGGCCTCCTCAAGCCCGGCTCGCGGGATGTCACCATCGTCGAGCCGACCAGCGGCAACACCGGCATTGCGCTGGCGTATGTGGCTGCGGCGCGCGGCTACCCGCTGATCCTGACCATGCCAGAGACCATGTCGATCGAGCGGCGGCGCATGCTGCTGGCGTTTGGCGCGGAGCTGGTGCTGACCGAAGGTCCGCGCGGCATGCCCGGGGCCATTGCCAAGGCCGAGGAGATTGTCGCCTCGGACCCCAGCCGCTACTTCCTGCCGCAGCAGTTCAAGAATCCGGCCAACCCCGACATCCACTTTCGCACCACCGGCCCGGAGATCTGGAACGACACCGATGGCGAGATCGACATTTTTGTAGCTGGCGTGGGCACCGGCGGCACCATCACCGGGGTGGCGCGCTACCTCAACAGCAAGGGAAAGAAGGTCCAGATCATCGCGGTAGAGCCTGCCGATTCGCCGGTGCTGACGGCCATCAAGGCCGGTCAGGTGCCCAAGCCGGGGCCGCACAAGATCCAGGGGATCGGCGCCGGGTTCAAGCCGGATGTCTTGGACCTGGACCTGGTTGACGAAGTGGTGACGGTCAGCAATGACTCCGCCGTGGCGACCGCGCGGCGCCTGCACCGCGAAGAAGGCATCACCGTGGGCATCAGCTGCGGTGCGGCCATGGCGGCGGCGCTGGTGGTCGCGGCGCGTCCAGAGAACAAGGGCAAGCGCATTGTCACGGTGCTGCCGGACGCTGGCGAGCGCTACCTGTCCAGCGTGCTGTTTCAGGACTTTGCGACTGTCTGATGGCTGCGGTCCCGGGGTTGCGGCGCTGAGCTGTGACAATCTCCTTGCAAGAGCGGGTTTCGCTGCCGCTGGGTTGTGCTCTATGCTCGGGGCGTGCGGCCACTGAATTGCGCCGCCCGGAGCCTTGTATGCACAGATTCTTCCAGGCGGGGGCGCTGTTGTTCGCCCAGGTGATGTTGGTGGCGGCCGTTGCGACGGGCTGCGGTGGCGCTCAGACCAAGGCAGAAGAAGCTCCGGCTGTTGCGGGCGAGCCCCTTCCCGAAGAAGCCACCTGCCCGGTAATGGGCGAAAAGTTCAAGCCAACCAAGGACTCGCAGTTCTCTGTGTACGAGGGCAAGAAGGTCTACTTCTGCTGCCCCGGCTGCAAGGGCAAGTTTGACGCCGATCCGGCCAAGTACATGAAGGCGGCCGCTGCGGCACCAGCTGCGGCTCCGGCGGCTCCGGCTGCGGCACCAGCTGCGGCGGCTGGCGAAGTGACCTGTGTCATCAGCGGCGAGAAGTTTGTGGCCACGGCTGAGTCGCCCAAGTCCGAGTACACGGGCAAGACCTATGCTTTCTGCTGCCCCGGCTGCAAGAAGAAGTTTGACGCCGAGCCCGAAAAGTACGCCAGCAAGGCGCCACCGGCCAAGCCCGACTGCCCCGGTGACTGCGGCGGCGACTGCGATGACAAGAAAGGCGAAGTCAAGAAGTAGTCCTGCCGGGCAAGGCGTCTTGCTGTGCTGTGGGGCGCAAGCGACTGCCTCCAGCGACTTGCCGCGGCGATTTCCAGGGTTGAATGGCCTGGAGAACCCGTGGATGGAACGCGCCTCTAGCTGACAATGCCTTGCAGAAACCATAGCTTGCGCACGTGGTCGTAAAAGACCCACAGCAGGTCGCCGCGCTCGGTCAAGACGTACCAGTAGTCGCGGCGCACCTCGCGGGTCCACCAACCTCCAGAAAGCTTGAACGGTCCCCACAGCTTGGCAACGGCCCCCTGCCGCCAGTCGGCGAGCAGCCAGCCGTCGGGCTCGTGCTTGGGCCGCGAGGGCAGCGGCTGCGGCTTGCTGAACCAGCGGCGCATCAGCGGGCGCGGCGGCAATAGCTGGGCAGAGTGTTGAGTTGGCAGCTGATCCTGGGGCTGGGGCACCCGCGCCGCCGGCAGAGGGCCCTGCCAGGGCAGCCAGCGAAAGCGCGCTTCTGGCAGATGGGCCGGCCGCGGCTCAGCGCGCAGCACGGCGTGGTCGCCCAAGGCCGCGCCAAGCTTGGTCAAAGCCTCTGTGGCCGCCAGCAGGTCGCGGCGCGCCAGCCCCCCCGCTTCGGCCAGCAATTGCCACAGCCGCAGCTGATGGGCGGTGGCCGGCACCACTTGGGCCCGCAGGCCCAAGCGCTCTACCCGCGCCGGCAACACCAGGGCGTCCAGGCGCAGCCGCAGCAGGTCGATCCACTGGGGCTCATAGAGGCTGGGCTCGGCAGTTTGTACTTGTGTATTGATAAGTTGAGCGTCAGGCAGCCCAGGCGGCGTAGCGCTGTCGCGGCGGGGCGCCGGGGCGGAGCTGTCGCGCTGGCGGTTGCGCCATGGCCGCTCCAGCTCTAGCCGCAGGTGCAGCACGGCAACGGAATTGTGCTGCGCTGCTGCGGTTTTCAGCAGCTCTACCAGCAGCCCTTTGGCGATAAACAGCAGGCGATCGCGCTGGTCGTCGGGGGGCTCCACGTCGCGGTGCAGCTGCAGCGGCGGCGCTGGCAGGTCGGGGCGCAGCGGCTCGGTCAGCTGGTCGCGGGCGCGGCAGTGCAGCAGCCAGGCAGGTTTGCCGTAGCGCTCTCGCAAATCTTCAGGCGGCAGGCGCAAGAACTGGCCCAGGGTGTGGATGCCCAGCAGCGCCAGGGTGTCGCGCAGGCCTGGGGGCAGACCCAGTGCTGCACCTAGCGCCGCCAGCCGCACCTGGGCCAGCCGCTGGGCTTCTTCTTGAGGATCAGCCAGCAGCAACACCCCGCGCAGCTGGCGGGCTATCGCATAGACGGCAAAGCGCGACCAGCCTATGGCCACCGCGCCGACCAGGCCAGCCACCGCCAGCTCGTCGCGCACGGCTTCGGCCCAGCGCTGCAGGTCTGGCCACAGCCCGCTTAGGCCAGAAGTGTCGAGCCAGAAGACGCCGGGCTCTTCTGAGCTTGGCTCGATCCGCGGCGACAGGCGGCGCAACCGCTCGACCAATTCGCCAGCGGCGGCAAGCTCTTGCTCTTCTTCGATGACGCCAGCGCGCAGGTCGGCGCACAGGGCCAGCGCCGCGGCATAGCGCATCCCCGGCAGGATCCGCGCGGCTTGGGCCAGGCGATTGGCTTCGCGCACCAGCCCTTGCGGACGATCCTCGCTCACCACCACCGCGGGGTGCTGCAGGCAGGCCGGGTCGCGGCGCCCCAGCAATTGCAGGGCAAAGTGAGGCAGATAGGCGCATGCCAGCCCTGGAGCTGGGCCAGGGAGAGGGCTTTGTTCTGTAGAATTCACCAGATCCCCAGGGGGGCGCGGCGCAGCTCCAGGCTGGTGCGGCCGGGGCCCTGGCGTTTGTCTTTGCGGACGGTCAGCTTCAAGCGCAGCAGCCCAGGCCCCAGCCGGTCTGCACCGCGATCCGGCTGGTAGGGCTGGCGCCCCGCCTCCAAGCGCAGCGAAATCAGGGAGCCCATCCGCCCGCCCTCGGCGGTTTGGCTGCCGTCGGTCAGCCACAGCAGCGCCGCGTCGTGCTTTTGGCACAGGCCCAGCAGCCGCCCCAGCGCCCCCTCAGAGGGGCGATCTACCCCGTGGGGCCACTCGGCAATGACCAGGCCAAAACCTCCTGAGCGCAGCAGCACATCCGCGGCATGCAGCACCGCCGGGCCGTCGCGGGCACACACGATGGGCAGGGCGGCCAGGTCAATGCCTTGCTCTGCCAGATCCGGTGGATAGGGCTGGCCGCGCCTGGCATCGTCTGCACTGCACAAGATCCACGCGGCCGTGTCTCCCCGCCGATGGGCCTCTGCCACCCGCGCGGCGGCCCAAGAGGTCGAGGCCCCCAGCTGATCCGCCCCCTGCCCTGGATCGCTGACCTCGATCAGGCGGCCGGCCAATTCCTCTGGAGAAATACCCTCTTCTGCAAGGGTCACCCTGCCCTGAGTGCTGCCCTGGGCGCTGGTCATCTGCCCACCGGGCATCCCTTTGAGGCGGTGGCGCAGGTCATCCAAGCGGCTTTCGCGGCTCAGGATTTCCGGCTCATTCCTGCCCTGCTCCTTCCTATCCGGCTCATTCCTACCCAGCTCATTCCTGCCCAGCTCATTCCTGCCCAGCTCAGTTCTGTCCAGCCCAGTCGGAGCCGTGGGCCGTGGGGGCAGTGGGGACTTGTTCAGGTTGGCAAGAGCGCTCATGCCGTCACTATACTGAACATGTGTTCAGCTGTCCAGCCATTGACCGCGCCTTGCTGCCCGCCTAGCTTGCCCGTAGGGAGCCGCCTTAGCTGGTGTTGCACAAGGAGAATCCCGTGGCCTCTCAACCTGTTGCTGCAAGAGCCCCGGCTGGTCCCGAGCTGCCTCCGCTCCTGCCGCCCCACTCTCTGTCGGTAGACGCTGCCTTGCAGCAATTGCAGTCGCGCCCTGAGGGCCTGACGACCGCCGAGGTGGAACAGCGCCGCCTTCGCTACGGCTGGAACGAGCTCGCCACGGCCCAGCGGGTTTCGGCCTGGGCGGTGCTGGCGGCCCAGTTCAAGAACGTGTTGCTGATCGTGCTGATGGTGGCGGTGGCCCTGTCGATCGCCCTGGGGCACACGGCCGAAGCGGTGGCGATCACGGCGATCATCGTATTCGCAGTAATCCTTGGGTTCATTCAGGAATTTAGAGCAGAGCGCTCTCTTGAGTCGCTGCGCGAGATGGCGGCCCCCCTGGCGACGGTGCTGCGCGACGGCCGCGAAATGCGCCTGCCCGCCCGCGAGCTGGTGCCCGGCGACGTGGTGCTGCTGGCCGCTGGCGATCGGGTGCCCGCGGACTGCCGGCTGCTGGAGTCGGTCAATCTGCAAGCCGAAGAGGCGGCGCTGACCGGCGAGTCGGTGCCGGCAGAGAAGCACAGTCAACCGCTGGGCTCTGGGCTGCCCCTGGGCGACCGCCGCAACATGGTGCACGCCGCCACGGCGGTGACCTATGGCCGCGGCCGGGCGGTGGTATCGGCGACCGGGCTGGACACAGAGCTTGGCAAGATTGCAGGGATGCTTGGCGAAGTGGTGCAGAACCAGACGCCGCTGCAGACCAGCCTGGACCGGGTGGGCAAGCAGCTGGTGCGCGCTGCCCTGGTGCTGGTGGCCGGCATCGTGCTGCTGGGGCTGTGGCGCGGCCAGCCGCTGACCGAGCTGCTGATCTTTGGCATTGCCCTGGCGGTGGCGGTGGTGCCTGAGGCGCTGCCGGCGGTGGTGACGATCTCGCTGGCGATTGGCGTACAGCGGCTGGTCAAGCGCAACGCGCTGGTGCGGCGCCTGGCGGCGGCGGAAACCCTGGGCAGCACCTCGGTGATTTGTTCTGACAAGACCGGCACGCTGACCCGCGATGAGATGACGGTGCGGGCGATCCTGATGCACGGCACCGAGCTGCAAGTGACCGGCGCCGGCTATGGCGCAGAGGGCGAATTCCTTTTGGATGGCCAAGCCGTAGTGGCCAGTGAGCAGCTGGAGGCGCTGCTGACGGCGGCGGTGCTGGCCTCTGATGCGCGCTTTGAGCCTGGCGAGGCCGGTGGCCAGGATCAGCTGCACGGCGATCCGACCGAAGGCGCTCTGCTGGTCGCGGCGGGCAAGGCGGGAATCGAAAAGGCCAAGGTTCATCAGGATTCGCCGCGGGTCGATGAGATCCCCTTCACCTCTGAATCCAAGCGGATGACCACCTTTCACGACGGGCCAGCCGGGCGCTTTGCCTGCATCAAGGGCGCGCCAGAGATGCTGCTGCCGCAGTGTACCCAGGCCCTGGGCGTCGACGGGCAGCTGCTGCCGCTTACCGACCACGACCGCCAGCGCATCCTGAGCGGTGCCAAGCAGATGGCCTTGCAGGCGCTGCGGGTTCTGGCGATCGTGCGCAGAGAGCAGGCCACCCGCGACAACATCCACTGCGACCTGACGTTGCTGGGCCTGGTGGGCATGCTCGACCCGCCGCGCGCCGAGGCCAAGGCGGCGATTGCCCTGTGCCACGAAGCGGGGGTGCGGGTGGTGATGATCACCGGCGACCATCCCCTGACTGCGCAAGCCGTGGCGCGCGAGCTGGGCCTGCTGCGCCAAGGCGAGGTGATGGCCGGCCCAGAGCTGGCGGCGCTGAGCGACCAGGAGCTGGCAGAAAAAGTTCATACCATTGAGGTCTTTGCCCGCGTCTCGCCGGCCGACAAGCTGCGGGTGGTGCAGGCCCTGCAGCAGCGCGGCGCGGTGGTGGCGATGACCGGCGACGGCGTCAACGATGCGCCAGCGCTCAAGAAAGCCGACATCGGCATCGCCATGGGCATCACCGGCACCGACGTCTCCAAAGAAGCCGCGGCGATGACCCTGACCGATGACAACTTTGCGTCGATCGTGGCGGCGGTGGAGGAAGGCCGAGCGATCTATGGCAATATCAAGAAATACCTGATGTATCTGCTGTCTTCCAACATTGGCGAGATGGGGCTGATGACGGTGGCGAGCCTGCTCGGCTGGCCGTTGCCTTTGTCAGCTGTCCAGTTGTTATATGTCAACCTGGCCACCGATGGCCTGCCGGCGCTGGCCCTGGCCCTGGATCCGCCCGAGCCCGACCTGATGCAGCGGCCGCCGCGCGATCCCAAGCAAGGCATCTTTACCCGGCCGGTGGTCACGCTGATGCTGACCGGCGGCCTGTGGTCCACGCTGGTCAACCTGGGCCTGTTCTACTGGGCCCTCAGCCGCGGCCACGGTCTGCAACATGCCATGACCATGGCTTTTCTCTCGCTGGTGCTGGTGCAGTTCTTCAAGGCTTATTCGTTCCGCTCTGACCGGCTGTCTACTTTTGTCAGGCCCTTTGCCAACCGCTGGCTCAACCTGGCGGTGGGCTGGGAATTGGTTTTGATGATGGCGTTGTTGCATATTCCCGCCCTGCAGGAGGTGTTTGGCCTGAGCGACCTGACACCGCTGGAGTGGGTCGCCACCACCGCCGCCGCCGCCTCGGTCATCCCCGTCCTGGAGCTGGCCAAGTGGATGGAGCGCAAGGGCTGGTTTGGCCAGATCGATCGCGTGCCGCAGTCTTGAAGGCGGCAAAGAGGGCAAGATGCGAATACTGCAGTGGATCTGCCTGGTAGGAGTGGGCCTGGTCGCGGCCTGCGGCCCTGAAACTGTGCCGCCTGCGACCGTCGCCGTAGCTGATGTGGCGGGCGATAGTGCTGCTGATGCCGCGACCGACGCCGACGCCGGGGCCGACACTGCCGTCGATGCCACGAGCGACGTCGCCGCCGACACCCTCGCCGACGTCGCACCTGAGGTAGCAGCCGATACCGCCATCGACACCGACGTCGACACCGACGTCGACACTGCAGCCGATACTGCAGCTGACACAGCCAGTTGTGATGCCGCCGCCGCCAAGTTCTTCGGCTGCCCGACCAACGCAATGGCCTTTCCGTGGTGTCTCTGCACCGCCAAAGGCCTGGAATGCATGGACCATCCTGAGTACGGCTGCCCCCAAACCTGCATCCCCGGCCAGAAGCTAGACATGCCGTGCCCAGACGGCTCCACTGCGCCGATGTGCACCTGCAAAGCCCCGCCGTGCCAGCCAATTTGCCAAACCGCCGCCGACGGATCGACCGCCTGGCTTAACCCCTGCACCGGCGCCAAGAAGCCCGCCGCCTGCAAAGGATGTGCGCTGGCGTGTTCACCCGGCTGGAGCAGCCCACAGGCCTGGCTAGATGGCTGCACCGGCGGCGAATTGTGGCAGGATTCCTGCGACGCCAACTGGGACTGCAGCGGCGCAGCGACCTGCAAGACCACCAGCTGCAAAGCCGGCGCAGAGGCAAGCTACACCTGCAAAGCCGGCGAAACGCCGCAGTTCTGCCAGTGCGCCCCCTCTAACGGCCCCTGCCAGCCGACCTGTGGGTACGACAGCGCCGGCCAAGAAGGCTGGGTGGACTCGTGCTCCAAAGCCATGATCAAGCTTGGCAAGTGCATGGGCTGCAACGCCAATTGCGACAAGATCGGCTCCAAGTCAGAGGGCTGGTACTCCGACTGCACTGGCCTTATTACCTGGGCCAACTGCGCCACCGGCCAGTGGAAGTGCGACCCCGAGCCGTGGAAGAAGTGCGTCGCCATCAAGCTGTGCAAGAAGGCAGGAGAAGGGTGGACAGAGCCTGGAGAAATCGGCCAATGCTGCCCCGGCACCGTCGCGCGCGACGAGGTCGGCTGGGACGGCAAGACCTGCCAGCCGCTCAAGTGCATGTGCAAGGTCTGCCTGGCGTGCGGCGACGGCAAATGCGACGGCAAAGAGAATCCGTGCAACTGCCCGGAAGACTGCGGCAAGCCTTGAGGTCGCCACGCGACAGCCGTTGTCGCATACCACCACCGCCGCCCACCGCCGACCTTGCCGCTGCCGATCCCAGCCCCTATCCTCGGGCCTCTCAAGGAGGCTGCCGTGGCGCTGGTCCTGCACCGATCCCCCCGCACCGAAGACCTGCTGCAGGTTCTGGCCGCGCAGCTGCAAGCCCATTGGCCGGCCGACCCGTTTGAGGCGGTGCCGATTGTGGTGGGCAGCCGCGGCATGGAGCGCTGGCTCAAGCACCGCCTGGCCGAGCAGCTGGGCATTGCCGCCGGGCTGGCTTTTCCCTTTCCGCGTCAGGCATTAGAGGGGGCGATCAGCTGGCTGCTGGACCCGCAGCGGCCCCCGCGCGCGCCGTTCTGGCAGACCCAGGCAGCGGTGGCTGATCCTTGGCAGGCTGACGCCCTGACCCTCAAGGTCGTGCCGCTGCTGCGCGCCCAGGCCGGCGCTGAAGCCTACCAAGCGGTGACGCGCTACTTGGGCTACGGCCAGGCGGCGGACCCCCATGCCCCCGTCATGGCTAGGGAATACCAGTTTGCCCGCCAAGTCGCCGATACCCTGGACCGGCTGCTGCACGAGCGGCCGCTAGAGACTGCGACCTGGCCGGCCAGCGCCCCGCCAGAGCACGCTTGGCTGGCCGATTTGCTCCAGCACCTGCGACGGGACCTGCAGGCAGAGGACCCAGCGGCGCGGCTGGAGCTGCTGAGCGAATTGAACCGCCGCGGCGGCCTGGACACCGGGCGCCAGCTGCACGTATTTGGCCTGTCTACCCTGGGCCTGGGCGAGCTGCTGCGCCTGGAGCACATCGCCAAGCACCTGACGGTGCATTTGTATCTGCTGGCGCCGTCTCAGGAATGGTGGCAAGACGTCCGCGGGCCCCGCCAGGCCGCCCAAGCGCTGCGCCACGCCCGCCAAGACGAGGAGCTCGATCAGACCCTGCAGGACCTAGCCAACCAGAATCCGCTGCTGGCCAGCCTGGGGCAGCCCAGCCAGTTCTTGCAGGCCAGACTGGAGGAATTTGGCTACACCGACCCAGACACGCCCGCCCCGCAGCCGGCCGATGCACAGCCCGGGACCCTGCTGCAACAGCTCCAGCAGTGGGTGGTGCAGGCCGGAGCCCCGCGCTCGCCCGAGCAGGCGCCGTGGCCCAGCGATGAGAGCCTGCAATTTCACAGCACCCACGGGCCCTTGCGCCAGGTCGAGGTGCTGCGCGATCAGCTGCTGCGGCTGATGGTGCGCCACCCGCAGCTGATGCCGCGCGACATCCTGGTCATGACCCCAGACGTGGCGACCTTTGCGCCGCTGGTGTCTGCGGTGTTTGCCCGGGCGGAGCCGCCGTCCGCCGGTGCCGGGCCGGGTCAACCTGCAAGAACTCCGCCGCTACCCGTTGAAATCGCCGACATGGGCATCACCGCTGCCAACCCTGTGGCAGAAGCGTTGGTCGCGGCGGTGGCGCTGGCGGGCGAGCGGGCCACGGCGCCGCGGCTGGTCGACCTGCTGCAGCTGGCCCCGGTGCGGCAGCGTTTTGGCCTAGAGTCTGAGGATCTGGGCGTCCTGAGAGAGATGATAGAGGACTCGGCGATGCGCTGGGGCTTTGACGGCGCCGACCGCTTGCGCCACGGCCAGCCCGAATTGGACCAGAACACGGTGCGCTTTGGCCTAGAGCGCCTGGCCTTGGGGGCGCTGCTGCCTGAGAGTACTGAGCTTGTGCCGGGTTTGCCGATGCCGCTGGTGCCCAGCCCGGTGGGTGGTCAGGACCGGCTGGCGCTGCTGGGCAAGCTGATGGCGTGGCTGAGAGCCGTGGAGCACCACTGCGAGCAGCTGCGTCAGCCGCGCTCGCCGCGACAGTGGAGCGCGGACCTGCGGCAAACGCTAGACGACCTGACCGAAACGACCGCCAAGACCGGCTGGCTGCACACAGAAGTGGTTCAGGCGCTAGAGCAATTGGCCACAGAGGACTCAGACCTGCCGCTGGATCGCACGGCCCTGCAGTGCTGGCTGGCCGGCCGCTTTGACCTGCCCCAGCACGGCGACCGGCCGATTACCGGGGCCATCCAAGTGTGCGCGCTGGAGCCGATGCGCTCGGTGCCGTTTCAGGTCGTGGCGCTGCTGGGCATGGATGACGGGGTCTTTCCGCGCTCCAGCACGCCGCCCAGCTGGGATCCCTTTGCGGTGCCGCGACCTGGCGAGCGCGACCGCCGCGCGACCGACCGCCACCTGCTGCTAGAGGCGCTGATGTGTGCGCGCGGGGCGGTGCTGGTGCTGTGGTCGGGGCGCAGCGTCACCACCGGCAAGCCGCTGCCGGCGGCGGTGCCCATCGAAGAGCTGCTGGCCGCGGTCGCCCAGCAGACGGCCAGCCACCGCGACCAGCTGGTCACCGAACATCCGCTGCAACCTTGGAGTACCAAGGCATTTCAGCCCGGGCCCTGCCAGTCCTTTGCCGCAGACATGGCCCAGGCGGCGCACCAGCTGCAGGAAGTCGCGCGCGGGGCTGCCCAGCCGCTGCCGCTGGCGTGGAGCAAACAGTTGGTGCAACCCCTTCCTGAAGAAGAGGAATTGCCCAGGCACCTGACCAGCCAACAAATAGCCAGTGGCCTCGCCGGGGTGCAGCAGCTGTTGCTGCGCGAACGGTTGGGGCTGCTGGGCGTGCAAGACAGCGCGCCCCTGCCCGATCGCGAGCCGCTGGAGCTGGAGTTTCTGGACCGCTGGTCGCTGCTCAACGGCCTGCTGGAGGAGGTGGCGCAGGAGACGGCGTCGATCGAAGAGCTGGAGGCGGAAACCGATCAGCGCCTGCACACCGCCATGCAACAGGCTGCAGGGCGTGGCGAATTGCCGCTGCAAGCGGGTGGCAAACAGCTGCTGCGCGCGCAATGGCAAAAGGCGCTGCAGGCGCTGGCGCAGCTGCGGCAGGTGCAAGAACAGGCGGTGGGGACTGGGCCGTCGGGGCCATGGACCGTCGACGCGGGCCTTGCGGCGGTGCATGCCTCGGCGCCGACCACGGTGGCCACGGCGCACGGGTTGGTGCTGCAGTGGCTGGTCGCATCCATGGATCCGTCGCCGCGCTCGGTGTTGCAGGCGTGGGTGGCGCTGCTGGCTGCTGCGGCCGCGGGGCATGGAGAAATTGCCATTCTGGCTGCGCAAATTGCTACGACTGGCGAAAAGAGCGTATGGCTCATGGCCCCGCCAGCGGCCGAGGCGCTGCACGAGCTGCGCCAGCTCCTTGAGTTGTGGTATCGCGCGCGCCGCCAGGCCCTTCCGCTGTTTTCTGCTGTGGGCAAGAAGCTGGCCTCCTACATTGCCGCCGGCAAGCGCCAACTGGCGGATCTGGAGCCCAAGGAACGCGCGGCCCTGGCAGAGGCCTGGCACGGGGGCAGCTTCAGCCGCGGCGACCTGCAGACCGCCGAAGTGGCCCAGCTGTTTCGCGGCATGGAGCTTGAAGAACTACTGGCAGAGACGGGCGAAAACAGCCTGTTCGCCCTGGCCGAGCAGGTGTGGCTGCCCATTGTTTGCGCCACGGCGTCCAGCAAGACCAACGACGTCAATACCTTGGCCAGCCAAAGCGAAAGCGGCGCGGAGGCCCTATGAGTTCCAGCTTTTCTGCAGCCCCGGTGTCAGCTTGGCGCGGGACGGAGGCCGTTGCCGTTGGCACCAGCTTGTTGCTAGAGGCCAGCGCGGGCACCGGCAAGACCTGGCAGATCGCCCATCTGGTCGCGCGGTTGGTGGCCGAGCAAGAGCTGCCGATAGACCGGATTCTGCTCATCACCTTCACCACGGCGGCCACGGCGGAGCTGCGCGACCGGGTGCGGCGGCGGCTTGCAGAGTTGCAGCAGGCTCTGCGGCAAGAAGAGCTTCCAGAAAGCGCGGATTCGCTATTGCGCGGCCTGTGCGAAGGGCCGCAGCGGGCGCCCAAGCTCGCCCGCGTTACCGCGGCGCTGACGGGCTTTGACCAGGCGCCGATCTCTACCATCCACGGATTCTGCCAGCGGATGTTGACGCAGCTGGCTTTTGAGTCGGGGCAGTCGCCTGGCCTGGAGGTCCTGGCCGAAACGCAGCCCCTGGCCGACGAGCTGATCAACGATGAGCTGGCTCAGCTATTTGCCCACGCCGACGAACAAGGGGTGGCGACGGCCCAGGCGCTTGGCTGGACCCGCGCGGGGTTGATGGCTCTGGCCAAGCCGATGCTGGGCGCGGTGGCACCGCAGCTGCAGCCGCCGGCCCGAGACGGGGCGCCCCAGCTGCTGGACGTGCTGGTCCAGTGGCAGAGGCAGGCGGCAGAACTGCTTGCGTGGCTTCTGGATCCGCAGACCGGCGGCCAAGCCATCGCGGCCATGCAACAGGAGATGGCTCGGCCGACCAAGTCCGCGGCCCGCAAGGGCGATACCGTTCGTGGCTTCAGCGGTACGTTTGGCGCCAAGCAGCTGTCGAGCCTGCCGCTGCTGATGGAGTGGCTGGCCGCCGGTGCGCCGGGCGATGCCATGAAGGACCAGCTGGCGCCTTGGGATCTCAGCGCGGCCCTGTCCAAGTGGCAGAGCTCTGAGCCATTTGACCAATTTGCCGGCGCGGCGCTCTTTCAGCGCATTCCCGCCCTGGGCCAGCAGCTGGGCCACCTTACCGCTCAGGTCCGCAGCGGTTTTGCGCAGCGGGTGCGCCGGCATATCGATACCGAGCTCGAGCGCCGCGGCGTGGTCAGCTACGACGCCATGCTGTGGCGGCTGGCCGAGCGGATTCAGGCCGAGGGCCCTGGCGGCGCACTGGCTGCGGCGATTCGCCAGCGCTTTGACGTGGCGCTGGTCGACGAATTCCAAGACACCGACGCCGCCCAGTGGGCCGTGCTGAGCGCAGCTTTTCGTTGCGCCGACCGACGGTTGCTGCTGATCGGCGACCCCAAGCAGGCGATCTATGCGTTTCGCGGGGCTGACGTCCACGTCTACCTTCAAGCGGCAGAGGGCACGCCGGATCGACGCCCGACCCGCGCCACCATGGCCACCAACTGGCGCTCTGACCCGGCCCTGGTGCAAGCCATGAACCACCTGTGGGCAGCGCAGTCCCAGGCGTTTGGCAAGGTTCCGTTTGACTACATCGAAGTCGATGCCGCGCGCCAGCAGCCGCAGCAGGCGCTGAGCGGGGTGCGGACAGACGGCGAGCCGCGGCGGGCCCTGGAGCTGCGCTGGCTGGACGCCAGGACGGAAAGCTCTGATTCAGTGCCGGGATTCATTTCTGCCAAAGACCGGGCGACGGTGTTGGTGGTGCGGGCGCTGGTCCGCGAAGTTGTGGATTTGCTGGGTGTCCAGACCGAGCTGCAGTCGGTCAAGGCTGAGCAGGTCGGCCAGAAAGCCCGGCTGCGGCCTCAGGATTTGGCAGTCCTGGTGCGCACCAACCTGCAAGGCGAGCTGGTGCGGCAGGCGCTGGCGGCGGCAGGGGTGGCGGCGGTGGCCAGCAGTGCCGACGCTGTAGTTCAAAGCGAAGCCGCCGATTGGCTGCTGGCCTGGCTCGACGCGCTGGCCCAGCCAGGGTACGAGAAGGCGGCGCGCACTGCGGTGGTGACGCCGGTCTTTGGATGGAAAATTCCCGAGCTGGCCGCGGCGCTGCGCACGCACCAAGAGCAGCTGCTGGCCCAAGAAAGCAGCGGGGCCCCAAAGCTGACTGCCGCCGCGGGCGAGCGGGTGTGGGGCGAGTGGTTGGCGGACCTGGCCGACTGGGCCGGCCGCTGGCACCAGCGCGGCTTTGTGGCGATTTGGGAGCAGGCGCTGGCCAAACACAGCGCCTTGCCGCGGCTTTTGGCGAGCGAACGCGGCGAACGCCATGCCACCGACCTGCGCCACCTGGTCGAGCTGTGCCATGCCGAGGACCGCGCCCATCGCCATGGCCCGGCAGGTCTGGCGGATTGGCTGCGCGCTCAACGCACCGAGGTGTCGGAGGAACAGAGCCTGCGCCTGGAGAGCGACGCTGCCGCCGTGCAAATCGTGACCATCCACAAAAGCAAGGGGTTGGAATACCCGGTGGTGTTGCTGCCCTTCCTCTGGGAAACCCGGCGGGCGACTGCGGATTCCGGTCAGCCGCTGCTGTATCACGGCGAACACGGCGCCATGCTCAACCTCCAGGCCGCCGGAGCGCCAGAGCGCGACGCGGTGCTGGCCGTTCTGGCCGAAGAAAAGCGCCAGGAAGAGGCCCGCGTGCTCTATGTGGCGCTGACCCGGGCGGTGCACCACGTGGTGGCTTGGCTGATTCCGGCCGGAGACACCGCAGACAGGCCGGCTGACAACGCCTTTGCCCAGCTGTTGTTGCGGCAGCGCGACCAGCAAGGGCACTGGATCTCTGATGATTTGCCGGCGTCGTTGGCGGGCAAGAAAGGGGCTCCGCCGCCGGATCCGCAGCCCTGGGTCACACGGCTGGAAGAACTGTGCGCCCAGTCGCATGGCACCATTGGTCTGCGGGTAGAACCGCCGTTCTTGGGGCCACAACTACGCGCTCAGCCGTTGGAAATACCGGCTCTGGACCTCCAGCCCTTGCGCTGGTCGGACCGGCGGCTGTCGGACGGCTGGATGGTCACCAGCTACTCCAGCCTGACCCGCGGCCGCAGCTGGGACGGCGACAACCACCGCAGCGAGGTGCGCATCGCCGCCCCCGCCACCGCCCCTGCCCTGGACCCGACCCTGCAGAAAACCCAGCTTGCGGCTGAAGAAGCTCTGATCCTTGCCGCAGCCGAGGAGCTGGCCGATCAGCCAGACGACCAGCTGCCAGACGACCAGCAGCCAGACGACCAGCTGCCAGACGTTCTGCAGCAGGACGACCAGCCGCGGCAGGCCCAGGTCGACGAGTCCGCAGCCCTGCTGGCCTGGCGGGCCTTGGGCGCGGGCACCGATGTGGGCACGTGGGTGCACGCCATCCTGGAGCACCTGGACTTTGCCACCGCCGCTGCCAAAGACGGCCGTGCGGTCGAGGTGCTGGCCGCAGACCTGGGCCGCCGCTACGGAATCCGCCGCGACAACCAATCTGCCGCCCTGAGCGGCCTGGTGCCCCAGTGGCTGGCCACGCCGCTGGATGCGCCGCAGGGGCTGCCGGCCGGCTTCTCGCTGCGCCAGCTGCCCCAGGCCGACCGGCTCGACGAGCTGCCGTTTGACCTGGCTCTGGGCCGCAGCCAGCAGGATGACCGGCGGCTGGACTCGGCAGAGGTCCACGCTGCCCTGCGCGCGGCCGTTCAACAGGCAGCGGCGCCGCACCCAGAGGCCGGCCAGTGGCTGACCAGCGCCCTGGAAGATGGCAATTTGTTTCCGCAGATCCACGGGATCTTGACCGGCACCATCGACCTGGTGCTGCGGGCCGACGGGCGCTACTTTGTGGCCGACTACAAGACCAACCGCCTCAAGAACCGCGATGGCGAGGTGCTGGCCGCGGGCGACTACACCCGCGCTGCGCTGGCCGGGGCGATGGCCGAGCACGGCTACCACCTGCAGGCGCTGCTCTACACCGTGGCCCTGCACCGCTGGTTGCGCCAGCGCCTGGGCGCGGCGTACGACTACGACCAGCACTTGGGGGGCCACCTCTACCTGTTTTTGCGCGGCATGGACGGAGGGCAACAGCGCGGGCAAGATGGCGCGTGCTCAGGGGTTTTTGTCGACCGCTGGCCGCGCCTGGTGGTGGAAACCCTGGATCAAGCGCTGTGGCCGCAAGGCGACGGCCGTGGAGGTCACCGGTGAGTACCCTGCCCCTTTACTTGCGCCATGAAGAATTTGCGTTGCAGATTGAGCCATTGACCCAGGCCGGTGTGCTGCAAGCCCAAGACGTGCTGCCCATCGACGCGGTGGCCGAGCGCTACGGCGAGCAGGATCCGGCGGTGTTGCTGGCCGCAGCGCTGGCTCTGCGGGCACCGCGTGCCGGGCATGTTGGCGCCGACCTGGCCCAGGCTCCGCTGTTGACCAAGGATTCTGCGGAGGAGGCCGGCGCGGCCTTTGCCTGGCCAGAGCTTGAGCCGTGGCTGGCCAAGGTCCGGCGGTCGGCCCTGGTGGACCTGGCAGCGCTGGCGCCGGCCGGCGACCGCCCGCTGGTGCTGCAGCAGCTGAGCCACGGCCGCGAGCTGCTGATGGCCCGCCGGCTGTGGCAGGCCCAGGCCCAGCTGGCCAAAGAGCTGCTGGCCATGGCTGCGTCGCGGCCGGCGTTGCAGCTGACCGACGAGCAGATTCAGCAGGGCCTAGAGCGACTTGCCTTGACCGATCCGCAGACCCGCTCTGGGGTCGAGCTGGCGGCCCGTCAGCGGCTGGCGATCATTACCGGTGGCCCTGGCACGGGAAAGACCTACAGCATCAAGTGCTTGCTGCCGGTGCTGCTGGAGCATGCCGCCGCGCTGGGGCAGAGCTTGGACGTCAGGCTGGCCGCGCCGACCGGCAAAGCCGCCATGCGCATGCAAGAAGGGATTGCCCAAGACCTGGAGACGCTGGCCACGACCGCCAGCGTGCGCACCTTCATCCAGGGCCTGGTACCGCAGACGCTGCACAAGCTGCTGGGCATGAGGCCCGATGGCAGCGCCCGCCACACCCGCAGCAACCCGCTGACCTGCGATGTGATTGTGGTCGATGAAGTCTCTATGATCGACCTGCAGCTGATGCTGCGGCTGCTGGAGGCGGTGCCGGCCGGTGCGCGGCTGATTCTGCTGGGCGACCGCGACCAATTGGCCAGTGTCGAGGCGGGCACCGTGTTGGCGGATCTGCTGCTGGGCGCTGAACACGGCCACGGCGCTGAGAATCCGCTGGCTGGCTGTGTAGAGCGCTACAGCGTGTCCAAGCGCTTTGCCAGTGCGCCGACCATTGCGGCCATTGCCGCCGACCTGCAGCACGGCGCGGAAGACCGGCGCGTGCGGGCGCTGCAGCTGCTGACTGGCCACGCAGCGGTGGACCACGAGACCGTGCCTGACCGGGTGCGCTGGCTCGACCGGCTGCTGCAAGCGGGCGCCGAGGCCGAAAAGCTCAAGCCCGGCGTGGTGAAATCGGCCCTGCCCGCCGGTGCCCTGGCGGCGCTGGTGGCGCCCTATCTGCAGGCGCCCTGCCAGGACACGCCGGGCGGCTATGTAGCCCTGCTGCAGGCGGCGCTGGGCGATGGCAAGGGCCAAGCGGGGTTCTGGAGCGACCCGGTGCTGCAAGGGCGGCTGCTGGATGCGCTGGACCAGTACCGCGTCCTGGCCGTTCACCGCAAAGGCCCGCGCGGGGTGGCCGGGCTCGACCAAGCGCTGAGCAAGGTCATCCGCGAACAGCTGGGCAAGACCTGGCGCGACGTCTACGCCGGCGATTTGCCTGCAGAGCTGGGCAGCTGGCTGGGGCAGCCGGTGTTGGTGACAGAGAACAGCTACGAAGTCGGCCTGATGAACGGCGACATTGGCATGGTGCTGCCGACTGGCCAGAATCGCAGGCTCCAAGCGGTGTTTCGCGATACCCGCCCCGGATTGCCTGCGGTGCGCTCCGTGCCGTTGGCGCGCCTGCCGCCCCACCAGGGCGCGCTGGTGCTGACCGTACACAAGAGCCAGGGCTCGCAGTTTCCCCACGTGGCGCTGGTGCTGGCCGACCGCGACTCGCCGATCCAGACCCGCGAGCTGGTCTACACCGGCATTACCCGGGCGCAGTCGCGGCTCAGCTGGCTGGGCAGCGCAGAGGTGTTGGACCGGGCGTTGAAGACGCGGGTCCAAAGGGCCAGCGGGTTGGCGGAGTTGTTGGTGGGGTAGCGCCGAAAGGGTCGCTTGCGATTGGGGGAGTCCGAGGGTTGCCGAAACATGAACCCAGCCAATGAATTGGCGGGCTATCATGTCCCCGTCCGCCTGCGCGGACGGGCATCGCCGCAATGCGGCGATAGTCTGCACGTCGGCGAGCCAAGCTGGACCGTACACAAGGCGAG
>CAIXGW010000062.1 GCA_903919145.1 uncultured Myxococcales bacterium | reverse complement strand
TCCGACAGGGTCCTAGGGCGATCGTCTTGCGAGCGCCCAGGCGGGCGAAATATTGGAATTCACTTCCAATATTTCTTGCCCGACTGAAAAAACGCAAAATGGCACGGAGCCTGGCGGGGATTATCCCGACAGGCTCCTAGTTGCGGCTCCGGCAGGCAGAGCGCCAAGGGACGCTGCACGCCAACCGCTGGCTACTTGTACTCAACCTTCAGCGGCGTCTTGGCGGCGTTAAAGGTGTTGTCCAGCTCGCCGTTGACGGCCCGCATCGGGTCATAGCCGCTTGGCTGCCAGCTGGGCTTGACCACCATTGCCTGCAACAGGCCGATCCAGCTCTTGTTCTGACCATCGATCAGCGATGCCAGGTAGTTGGCAGAGGCCTCGCCCATCTTGGTCCAGTAAGCCGGCAAGCCGTTGACGACGACATCCAGGTTCTTGGAGCCGCCTGGATGCATCTTGAGGAAGTCCACATCGTAGTAGTTGAAAGAGACGCAGGAGTTGATGAGCATCACTTGATAGCGGTTGGGGAAGTTGCCGCCGTTGTAGGCCGTTGGCTCTAGCGGGCCGTGGCCAAAGTGGCTGTGGCCTTGGTACAAGAAAATGTCGCCGTGCCAAAACGCCTCCAGGTAGCGCCAGGTGGCCTTCTGGCGATACTCTGGGCTGCCGTCTTCATAGCCCCAGAAGGTGCGAACTTCTACAGTTATGCTGCGGGTTTGCGAGCCCAGGGTCACAGAGGCGGGGGCGCTCCACACAATCGTCCGCTCGGCAAACCGCTCTACGACTTGCTTGCGCAGGCTGTCGCGGTCGGCTGGCGACACGACCGTGGCCGGAAAGCCCTGGTTGTCGACAATCCAGTTGGCCAAGTCATCGTAAGTAGCCGTGATCTTCTTGCCGCCGACCTGGTAGTCCAGCAGCATCGCCATCGGCTCGGTCTGGGTAACGGTCAGCTTGGGCAGCTTGGCGCGCAGGGTTCGCAGGAAACGGAAGTGCTCAACTGCGCTGACGTCGTTGGGATTTCGCTCGTCCGCATCGACGCCAAAGAACGCGTAGGCCACCACTTTGGTCCGGTCGGTGCCAAAGCCCCACAGGCGGTCGTAGTCGGGGTACAGCACCGGCGGCGCCTTGACGGGCTCCAGCTTGATGCGCACGGGCAAGTAGCGGCGCTCGACTTCTACCTTGGCCACGGACTTGGCCAGGTCCAGGCCCTTGTGGGCGGCGTTGATGGCGGCGATCTCTGTGGCAATAGCGGCCTTGCACTTGGCCAGCTCTGGGGCAAAGTGGAACCACAGCGAGTTGGCTTCGGTCTTGGGGTCGTCGCTGCAGGTGGCGTTGATCTCCGGCCCGCGCTGGGTGTAGTCGCCAAACAGCAAGAAAGAGTCCAGGTTGAGGCCCTTGGGGCTCTTGGCGCGCACCATCGCGACATCGGTGTAGGGGTACTGGACGCGCCACACCCGCTGTCCGGTGGCCTTGCCCTGGTCCAACACAGCCAGCTCCAGCTTTTTCCAGCCCTTGGGGTCCAGGTTGCTCAGCGAGTCGCGGTCCTGCAAGGCGACTTCTGGATAGCGCAGAGCGCCAATGGCCGACTTGACCTGGCGCTGAATCTCTTGGCGAATGGCCTGGTCACTGGCCCCGGCTGCCACATAGACGTAAGACTGCCAGCTGGCCTTGCGTTCCAGGGCCGAGGCCGAAGTAAGGTCCTCCTCTGAAGTGGCCAATTCCTCTGTGGCACAGGCCACCAAAGACAAGGCGACGGCTCCCGTACAGACCAGCGTCAGTGCACGCCGCCAAGCGCAAGCGGTGCTCAAGAGGATGCCAGGGGCCAACAAGCGCAAACGGGTGGACATAGCGGACCTCCAAGGGCCATAAGCATAAGCCATTGCGCAGCAAGGTGCACGCCAAGGGGGCTTGGACCGCCTCGATCGGCAGCGATCCTTCGTCACCCTTGCGTCACGCAGGTGTTGGCGGGCAGCGGTTGTCGCGCCAAGACCGTTTGGCCTAGGCTGTGCGTATACCCACAGGGCCCTTTGCCCCAGCGAGGTGTGTGATGCCTGCCCCGACGACCAGCCGCCCAGTAGCTCCTCGAGTTCGCGCCTCCCTGGCTGTGGCCCTGCTGCTGACCGGCGCCGCGCTGTTGAGCAGCCGCGATGCCAGCACCGAAGCGCAGAACCAGCGAGATAGCCGCTACTTTCGCCTGGATGCCCAGCAGCGGGTCCTGGGGCCGGCCAGCCACCTGCCGGGGATGATGGCACTGCAGCTGGTCAGCGCGACCATGGATCAGCCCCAGTACTGGCCAGACGAGAAGGTGCGCCTGCGGGTGGTGGCACCGGGGTGGCCCTCTCAGAAGCTGCTGGTCCAATGGAACAAACGCGACGCCAACCCAGTCAAGACCCACGCGCAGCTAGATGACGGCGGCCTGGCGGTGCTAGAGCTGGCCAATGGCAAGGCCGACCGCCTGCAGCTGGGCGAGTACCGCGTCGAGGTCAAGAGCGCCGACGGCAAGCTCAGCACGGCCACGACCTTTGCGGTGGTCGAGGGCACGCTGGGCGAAGTGTCGCTGGCGCTGCCGTTTCAGCGGGTGACGTCGACCGAAGAGCTGGACAAGGTCAAAGCCGGCTGGTTTATGGGCAATGCGTCGGGCGCTGGGCAGCGCTGGGGCAACGGCCTGTCTTTCAAGAATCAGCTGCGGGTCGACAACGAGCCCTACAACGGCGAGGTCGAGCTGGTGCCGCGCTGCATGCTCTCTGGCTGCAACGGCGTGGTGGCGGGGCCCAAGCAGAAAGTCAGTGTGGTCCATGGTGAATTGGCGGCGACCCTGCAGATCGGTGGTCACTCTGGACCCTTTCAGGTCGAGATCGTGACGCCCCAGGGCAGCCTGCGCCACCAGTTTGAGGGCAGCGGCCACGTCGAGCGAGAGATGATCCCGGTTTCCAAGGGCATGCACTGGGTGCACCGGCTTGGCCTGGCCCCCTATCAGGGCACCACCCAGCTGCCCGGGCGGGCGCTGTGGGCAGAGCGGGGGCCCGCGCCAGAGCCGCGCGACGCTTTTGAGCTCGGCTCCCTCTACGCCGAGGGGGGCGTGGCCAAGGTGGTGGCGCGCCGCCAGCTCAAGCAGGTGCAGGCGCTGGTGTGGACGGCCAAGCCAGACGGCACATTTGCCGCGACCAAGCACGAAGGGCCGGAAAAGCTGAGCGTTGGCCAAGCGTTTTCGCTCAAGGTGGCGGGGCCGATGGCGCTGGTCTCCCTGGGCGGCGTGGTCGAGACCGGGCCGGAAAAAGGCCAGTGGGCAGAGGGCTATGCCATGGTGTTTGGCCCGGTGGGGGTGCAGGGGCGCATCGAGGTGGCGCAGCAAGCCCGGCCCAATGGCAGCGTGGCGGTCACCGTGCAGCTGCGCGATGACCAGGGCCAGCCGCTGGTGGGCTCGGCGATTCTAGAAGCCTACGACATTCGGGTGGCGGCCAAGGATCCGGCGGGGCCGCTGGCGTCGGCGGTGGGAGACAGCCTGCGCCGCGCCGGTCGGCACTTGGACAGCTGGGTCGACCCGGTAGAAGTTGAGCGCCAGCGTCGCGAGGAAGAGCGGCTGCGCAAAGAGGAAGAGCGGCGCCAGCGACTGGAGGAGCAGCGCGAGCGCCAGCGCGAAAAGCGCGAAGAAGCGGAGATGCGCAGACAGGCCAAGAAAGACGGCGTGTCCGTCTCCTACGGCAGCGGCGCTGGCGGCGTGACCATCAAGGGCTATGGCGTGGGCGGCGGCGGCGTGGGCTACGGACGGGCGTCGGCCCCTGCCAGAGCGGTCAGCCTCCGCCAAGGGTCTGCAGCCGGGCACGCGCATGGGGAAGAGGACGGCGAAGGCGGCGAGAAGCTGCGCGAAGGCGAAGTCAAAGTGACGTACGTGGCGGTGGTCCGCACCGATGCCAGTGGCAGCGTGACCGTGCAGGTTCCCACGCCGCCGCAGGTGGGCCGGCTGGCGTTTCGGCTGACGGCGGTGCGCGGCTTGGGATGGCACACGGCCGAAGGGCAGACTGACCTGCAGCGCCAGGCCTCGGTCGAGGCGCAGGTACCCAAAACCCTGCTGAGCGGTGGCGAATTGCTCCTTCGCGTCGTCACCCACAACCGCAGCGACGCGCCTCTGACCCTGCAGGTGCGCGGCGCCGGGTTTGAGCGCGTGCAAGAGCGGCAGGTCGGCTCGGGCAAGCAGACCCACCTGCTGGCGTGGCCGGCCCAGCCGGGCGAGCTGCAGCTGGCCTTGGTGGATGCAAAGGGCGATAGCGTAGACAAGCGCCTGTTCCGCATCCAAGATCTGGCCAAGCAAGCGGTGACGTGGTCGCGGCTGGAGATGGGCGGCAGTCGGCCAGTGGCGGTGCAGGCCGGCGAGAAGCTGGTGGTGTACGGCGGCCCGGGGCTGCTGCTGGGCGGCATGGTCAGCCAGGTGGTCACCACCATGGAGTCGTGGTTTCCCCACGCCGAGGCGCTGTCGGCCAAGGTGGCTGCCCAGGCGACGGTTTTGGCGGCGATTCGCCAGGGCGTCATCCAGGATGAGGGCTACGGCCAGGTGATGCGCGGCAACCTGGACCACAGCGTGGCGCAGCTGGCGGCGCTGTACGACCCTGCGACCCAGCTGATGAGGCCCTACCAGGGGTTGCCCAGCCATCCGCGCTGGTCGGCATGGGTGGCGGCCAACCTGCACATCGCCCGGCGCGCCTGGAAGCTGGCGCCCACCGCGCGAGCTCAGGTGGCGGCGGTGGCCGACCGGGTGGACCGACTGGCCAAGGACCTGGATGGCGCGCTGGCCAAGATCGAGCCCGCCAAGGGCACGGCTTATGACGCCCAAGCCGGCTACTCGGCAGCCCAAGACGGCCAGGAGGTCATCGAGGTAGAGATCGACGGCGCGGTGCGCCACCTGGCGGTGACCGATGACAGCGTGCAGCGCTTTGTCGTCGAACAGCTGGGCCCAGCGCTAGATGGCGTAGACTGCGGCGATACCAAGGCCTTCAGCGCAGCGCTAGACAAGTTTCGCTTCCTGCGGGCCTTCTCTCGCGCCGGTCGCTTGCAGTGGCTGACGGGCCAGGCCAAAGCGGCGCTGGCAGCGGGAGACAAGGGCAGGGCGGCCTTTGACACCCTGTTTGCCAGCGTGGCCCGCGGCATGATCCTGGCGCAAGAGCCGGGCATGCTGCAGGGGCCGGCGATGCTGGGCGGCGTCTACAGCCAGCCGATGGCCCTGCCGCGCTTCTTGGAGCTGCTGCTGATGCTGGGCAAGAGGCCGGCCGAGGCTGGTCAGGCGACCCTGCAGATCGGCGGCAATTCCCAGCCCGTCAAGCTGGGCCAGCTGGTGGTGGCCTCTGGCGCCGGTCTGCTGACGGTGCCGCGCGGCGCGGTGGTGCGGCTGGACCGCGCCGGCGTGGTCGACCTGCGGGCGCTGCCAGAGAGCCCCTTTGCCAAGGCGCAGGTGAGCTCGCAGGATCTGGCCATGGGCCAAGAAGGCGTGCTCGAGCTGCAGCTAGACCCGTCTTTGGATCCCCTGGAATACTATGCGCTTATCGCTGTGCCGGCCACGGTGGGCATCAAGCAGACTGAAGATGCGCTGAGCGACTACAAGGGCCAGCTGATCTACGGCCAACAGGCCATGGGCTCAGGAAAAATGCAGGTGATTGCCGTGCCGTTTCGCGGGTCGCGGACGCTCAAGCTGTGGATCGAGGGGATGATGCCCGGCCAGGCTGCCGGCAACGCGGTCATTCGCCACGTGCACGACCCGTTCCGCGCCTGCAGCGTGCAGATTCCGGCGATCAAGGTGCGGGCGCCGGCTGAGGGGCAGGAGATGCGCAAGGTGGGGCAGAAGTAGGGTATTCGCTTGGCGAGGGTTGTGCCGGTGGGCCGGCGAAGGTCGACGGTCGCGGTCGAGTCTGGCGGGCCCCGCAACCACAAAGCTCAAGGCTGTGCCGGCGTGCAAGCCTTGGGAAGCGAATAGCCGGACGCTGCCAAGAACTCTGAGTCGTCATAAGAAGGGGTGATGCACGGGGCGCCGCTAGCCTTCCACATCAAGTTCTTTCCAGCAGGGCAAGAGTAGCCCGACTGGTTGCACGACTCGAAGATCTTTTTCGAACCGCCGCTCATCGTGTTGGGCCAGTTCAGCTTGCCGACGTACCACAGGTCGCGCGGCATCAGCTTGATCTTGGTCCACTGAATGGCCAAGCCGCCCTGCAGGTAGATCGACACGGTGGCATAAGACGGGCCGTGGCAGTGGTCATTCCAGTAGTGCACACCCACCGAGTAGGCCACCGGTGTGTCCAGCGTGCCCTCCGCCTCTTGCACGTTGAGGTTTTCTGGCCCGGCGCCGTCGGTGTCGTCGAGATCCATGGAGGGGTCATCGGTAATGGCCGGAGCGCCCCACGCCGGGTTTGGGTTGAACCAGAACGTATCCGATGGGTTAGAGAACCACGGGTCACCTACCCCATCGCAGTCGCGGTCCAGCCCCGCGGCAAGGGGGTGGGCAAAGTGCAGATCCAGGTCGGCCCCAGCCACTGGCCCATTGTCCGTCTGGTCGGCATCGCTGGGGGTGTCCCACAGCAGCTCGATGTGGATGTGATCGTTTGGAATGACCAGCACCTTCGTGCAGCTCGGTATGCAGGACTGGACGTTTTTCTGGTCCCAGACGTGCAGGCAGAACTCGTACTCGCCTGCCGCGTTGGCCTGCAGCGTTGGCTTGGGGAAGGAGGCCGATGGCAGCAGTGGCTGGTTCGAGCCCAGCGGCTGCTTGACCGTCCACTGGTACTTCTTGATCTGGCCTCCGGCGGGCGCCAGGGAATTCGTGCCGCTGAGGTGCAAATTGGTCTGCGGGACGACCTCTTCGCCTTCCAGCACCGTCACCACGGGCAAGGGGCAGGTCTGCTCGACGCCCCAACCCGTAAATGTCTTGACCAGCTGCGTGCCGTCGCTGAAGGTGAGGGTCAGCGTCGCGGCATCTGGCTGGGCTTCCGTCCCAAAGTCAGTGGGAGAGTAGGAGACGTCGAACACGGCCTGGTCGCCGGGCTGCAGCAAGAGCGGATTGGCCTTGCTGATCCCGCCCTGGCCGGGCTTGGTACCGGCACCTTTACCGCTTAGTGCCACTTTGAATTCCGGGGCGGTGCCACTTGGTTTTTCCGCAAGCTGCATCTCGACAATCGCCAGTGTCTCGGCCCCGCAGCTCTTGATGGCCGGAGACAAGACCTCGGCCTTGCCCAGCTGCACGCCGCCGAATTGCGACAGTGCGGACTCGCTCCACTGGGCCAAGTCGATGCAGGGAGCAGCGCTTTGGACTCCGCTGGCCTTGACCGCCAGCGCCACCGGCCCGGCGTCGCTGAGCAGGCGCACCGCCGCCGCCACCTTGCCGGCAGCGGTAGGACAGTAGCGAACTGCGAGCCCCGCACTCTGGTAAGATGGCAAGGCTAAAAGGGACTTCAGAATCCACAGCTTGCCACCGGTCTCCGCCTGCCCGGCCAGAAGCGCAGGAGACAGCCACTCCAGCGTGAACTCTGGCCCCAGCTCGGTCAGGTCAAGCCCCTTGACCGCCACGGCTGCCTCACCCCAGCTGCTCACCGCAACGGTCTTGTGCACGCAACTGCCGGTGTTTACTGTGCCAAAGTCGATGCTGGGCGGGCTGAATTTGGCCTGCACACCCGGCTTTTCGCCACCGTCTGACCCTGCAGCATCTGAGCCGCCAGGGGCGGTGGCTTCGCCGTCCTGCGCCAAGCCGGTGGGACTCGCTGCCCCGTCGGCCGAGCCGGCCCCCGCTGCACTCGCGCCAAGGTCACAACCGCCAAACACACCCAGGCAGGCAAGGAGCGCCAGCCATTCTGGTCCCCTGGTTCCGCGAATTTGCATAGGCCACCTCTCTAGGAATCCAGAATGCTGGAAATTTGCCCAGATGGCCAGCGGAAAATTCACCCGCAGGGCAGGCCCCACCGCCAGCTCGCCGTTGACGCTCTGGCTGGCCCGGTCCAGACTCGCCTGACCGGTACAGCGCTGCTGCGGCGCGGCCAGAGGCGGACCCGGGCCGACCCCAGGCACAGGCCGCTGCCCGGCCCACGGTGGAGGCCACCTTGCCCATGTCTCTCCTGCGAGTTGCCCTGCAAAGCGGCTTGGTTGCTGGGTTTCTGTCCGCTACTCTACTGGCCTGCGGCGAGAAAGCGCCAGCGCCTGTCCCTGCGTCGTCAGCGGCTGACGTGCCCGCCCAAGCCCTGGACACCGCGGCTGACTCGGCGGATCCGCCAGGCGAAACTGCTGGTGATGCTGTGGGTTGCCCAGAAGGGCAGACCCTGTGCGCCGCAGCCTGCTTGCCAGCCTGCTCTACCCTGACTGAGCGCGCACCCGAGTGGAGCTGCGAGTGCAGAGACGGCAGCACTGCGCAGCCTGGCACGGGGCTGCCGCTGCAAGAGCGCCTGTGCCTTTCGGTCAACGTGGACAGCGGGCCGTCCGCCGTGGCCAAGGCGCAGAGGCAGTTTCTGTTTGAGCAAAGCGCCTTGCTGGGCGTGCACTGGCTGCGCTGGCACTTTCTGTGGGCGGACATCGAGCCCAAGAAGGGCGCGCTGCAGTTTACCAGTGTCGACACGCTGCTGCAGGAGCTGGCGGC
>CAIXGW010000061.1 GCA_903919145.1 uncultured Myxococcales bacterium | reverse complement strand
GATCCTGCAAAGACTCGCGCGTCTCGGTGCCGGCGTTGGCCAGATCCGTCACTTCGCCGATCTTGGCCATGTCTTGCGACAGCAGCTCGACAATGCGGTGGACATGGCCGCGAATGACCTTGGAACGTTGCAGATCTCCGGTCTTGTGGGCGTTGCGCAGCTCTTCCAGCTTGACGTCGATCACGTTGCCGCCGTACACCATGGCGACGTCGGACCCCTGCGGGACCACAGCCAAGACCTGGGGATGACTCTCAAACGCCTTGCGGATCTTAGAGAACTCGCGAATCGTGCCGATGTCGTTGCCGCCGCCCATATCGCCAAACAGCGCCAGCTTGTCTTTGGCATCGACAGCATAGGCCTGCAGCTGCCCCGAGATGGAGCCCGTCACGCTGCGCGCCATCGAGACATCCAGGGTGCCGAGCAAGGCTTGGCCAAGCAACAGCAAGAATGTGCCGAAGGCGAGCAAGCCACCCACGATGAAGGACTTGAGCTTGTGGCTGGCTAAATTGCGCAGCGCGATGCGAAACAGGATCACGGCAGGCCCCCGGCTTGCGCCGTCAGGAGAGGAGGATGCGGTCTAGTGAACGTCCGTCGCCAAAGCGACTGCGCCGGAGGTGGCCTGGTCATCGACCACCCGACCATCGACCAGCCGCACCACCCGCCCGGCCCGTGACACCACCCGCGGATCGTGGGTAGAGAACAGGAAAGTCGTGCCCTTGCGGTTCAAATCCTGCATCAAGTCGAGGATCGCCGTGCCCGTTGCCGAGTCCAGGTTGGCGGTAGGCTCGTCAGCCAAGACGATCCGCGGCTTGGTCACCAGGGCCCGGGCGATCGCCACCCGCTGGCGCTGACCACCCGACAGTTCGCCCGGCCGATGGTGGGCGTACTGCGAAATCCCAACCATTTCAAGCAGAGAGCTCACGCGATCGTGGCGCTCTTTCTTGCTCAGGGTCTTCTGCAGCAGCAAAGGGAACTCAATGTTTTGGAACGCATCGAGCACGCCGACCAGGTTGAACGACTGAAAGATGAAACCCAGCTTGTCTAACCGCAGGCGCGTCAGCTCTTTTTCGCTGAGCTTGCCGGTGTCCGAGCCATCGACGGCCACCCGACCGCGCGTCGCCACATCGACACAGCCAATCAGGTTCAGCAGGGTGGTCTTGCCAGAGCCACTGGGGCCGGCAATGACGGTGAATTCGCCGGGCTGAATGTCCAGCGTGATGTCGCGCAGCGCGGGCACGGTGACCTTGCCCAGCTGGTAGTCTTTGTCGACATTGCGCAATTGCACGATGGGCGACCCGGCTTGGGCCGACTGCAGACCTTGGGGCGAAAGGGCGGGGGGCGAGCGGTCGGCGGAGGAATCCGGGGACATGAGGCCTCACTGTACGTGGAAGAGCGCGGCTGGGCAGCGCAACCCGCACAGTGAAGGTCAATCAGGGGCCCCCGTCAACCACTCGACCGGCCTTTCGCAGCACTTCTTTACAGAAGACGGGCGGCCTACTCTGCCTTGGGCTGAGCTGCGCGCGGCTTGCGACCGCGGCGCTTGCGCGGGTTGGGATCGATGAGCCCGCGGCCGAGAATATCCGCCATGCCGGGGGCTTCGCCGGAGACGATCAACGCCGGAGAGGGCAGTCCGCCGGCGACGCTGACGTCGGCCAAGGTGACGCGGGCGGCCCAGTCGCACATGGCCTCGTTCAAGCGGGCCCAAGCCGGGTGCATCGGGCACGGCTTGCCGCTGTTGCAGGCGCCCCAGCCAAAGGCGCAATGCTTGGGGTCGACCTCATAGTCGGCGGCGACCATCACGTCTAGAAAGCGGACAAAGCGCGGCGGCTTGGCCAAGACAAAGCCGCCACCGTGGCCCTTCTGCGAGGTCAGCAGGCCTGCCACGACCATTCGCCTCAGCAGCTTGGACAGGTAAGGCCCAGGCACGTTGGTGACGACGCTGAGGTCCTTGGCGCGGGCGGCTTCTCCTTCTGGCAGATTGGCGATGTAGCTCATGGCGCGCAGGGCGTACTCAACAGTTTGCGGGAGCAGCATGGAATTCCTTGCGGGTAGGCGGAGATGATGCCAGCCTCATTTTTCAGAAGATAACTATATCCTGTGATTTACCTCTGTCAAGAGCCTAGTAGGTCAGCCATGCCAAAGAGCCCGTGGCCGGCCAAGCGGTTCGGCGCCACCAGCCAGCGCGCCGCCCGCAGGGCCCCCAGCGCAAAGACTTTGCGGTCGCGGGCATCGTGCTTGAGCACCAGCCTCTCGGCAGGCCAGCCCAGCACAACTTCGTGCTCGCCAACAATGTCCGCGGTGCGCACGGCGTGGATGCCGATCTCGCCCCGCGGCCGCTCGCCTACCAGGCCAGAGCGACCATCGCTGCGCACTTGCTGCAGATCCTGGCCACGGGCAGAGGCTATGGCCTGCGCCAGGGTCAAAGCCGTGCCCGACGGAGCATCGCGCTTGAGCCGGTGGTGGGTCTCGACGATCTCGACGTCGGCCTCCAGGCCCAGCACCCGCGCCGCGCGGGCGGCCAGGTCCGCCAACAGGGCAACACCGATCGAAAAATTGGTCGCCTGAAAAACCGCCGTGTGCTGCGCCGCTTGGCCCACAAGCTGCAGGTGGCTTGCGCCAAGGCCGGTGGTCCCCAGCACCCAAGCTACGCGGTTTTCGGCGCACCAAGCGGCGTGGGCTGGCACGGCCTCTAGCGCAGTAAAGTCAATCAAGACATCGACCTGCTTGGGATCCAGCTGGTCAAGGGTCTGCAGCCCCGGCCGCTGGTCTTGACCCACCGGCAGCGCGGCGACGCCGGGCAGGACAATTCGCCCCGTCAGCTCCAAGTCCTCTGCCGCCAGCACCAGGTCGCACAGCACCGTGCCCATGCGCCCCTGAGCCCCTGCAATTGCCAACCGGATGGCCATCTGCGCCTCCTGACTCTGGCGACCCTACTGCCGCCCCTGCGGATTGTCGCTGGCTGACAGGGACGCGACCACCTCGCGGTCGATGTAGCCGCCCATCAGCGTCACTTCGTGCTTATCATTGAAAAAGTGCTTGGCGCGAATCCACCAGCCCGCCTGGCGCGCCACCGCCACGGCTTGGTCGATCAGCTCAAAGTCCGGTCCGCCCTTGAACTTCATCTGCACGACCACCCGCTGGGCCCACGGCTGGTCGCACCAGGCGGCCAGCAGCTCTGGCACGCGCTGCGGATAGGCGATGATGTCGCTGACCATCCACTGCACGGGCTCGGGCGGCAACCAGCGAAAGGCGTCGCCCTCGTGCCAATGGACTTGCGGGTCGCGGGCGAGCCGGCGGTCAAGCTCGGCGCGGTCAACGGCATGGACCTCTGCGCCGCACTGCCGCAGCACGTGGCTCCAGCCGCCCGGGCTGGCTCCCAGGTCCACGGCCTGCTGGCCCGGCTGCGGCTGCTCGGCCATGCAAGCCAAAGCCTCTCGCAGCTTGCGAAAAGCGCTGGAGGGGGCCGCGTCATCGTCGGGCGGATTGGCAAGGCCTGCGGGCAGCAAGCTCGGCCAGCTCATCGCACCGGCGGGACGCACCACCGGCGACGCCGACACCAGGGCGACCTCCGCATCCACCAACAGCACCTGCAGCAGCCTGCCCACCGGGTCTGTCTTGGCCGGTCGGTGCAATTCTGCACGCATAATCCGCTGCTTGAGCGCCTGGTTCAGCAGCTCGGCGCGGTGTTGCATCTGCGGGCGCGGCTGCCCTTTGATCTGCCCAGGCACCAGGACATGCACAGCAAAGCGTCCGCCCGCGCCCTCGGCGGCCAGGTCCTGCCACAGCGGGCGCACGGCATCCATGCACGCATCGGCCAGCCCGGCCACAGACGGGGCGCTGACCTGAGTCAGCTGCGGCAGGACCTGCAGGGCGTAGACCGGGTCCAGCGCGGCCAGCCGCAGGCGCAGCTGATCGGGGCTGTCTTGATCGCCCGGCACCTGCGCCAGGACCACGCCGGGCATGGCAATTTCGCTGCGCAGCGGGATGGGCCAATCCGCAGAGAGGCGGGCCAGCTCGGCGCGCAGTTCGCCTTCATAGTCGTGGCGACAGCTAAATCCCCATTGGGCCACGGCCACCTACTTTGGCCGCTGCAGGCGCGCCAGTGCAGCCTCCAAGCGATCAAAGGCAGCCTGCAATTCGGCCATGCCGCAGGCGCCAACCGACAGGCGGTACCAGTCTGTAGCGTGCTGAGCGCCAAAGGCGTCAAAAGGCACAACCGCCAGGCCAGCCGCCTCCAACAGCCACGACCGCACATCGCCCGAGCTGGCGAGCACCAGACTGCCGTCGCACCAGCCGCGCAGGGCAAATTCGGCCGACAGGTAGATGGCACCCTGCGGCACCAACGCCGTGAGAGGGTAGCCCTTGGCCGCCAGGTCGGTGATCCGCGTATGGATCAGCTGCAGCCGCGCCTCGGCGGCGCCGCGAATGAAGGCCAGGTATTCATCGACGGCCTCGTCATCGTTGAGCAACTGGGCCGTGGCCACCTGCTCGGCCTTGGGAGCCCAGGCGCCCACGTGGCCCAGCACCCGGTTGATGGCGTCGCACACCGGCTTGGGAGCGATCGTCCAGCCGACCCGCAGGCCAGTGGCGGCAAAGCACTTGGAGATGCCATCGACGTAGATCGTGTAGTCGGCCATCTCTGGCATCACCCCCACCGGGTCGGCGTGGGCCACTTCGCCAAAGGTCAGCGTCCAGTAGATCTGGTCATAGCACAGGAACAGCGGCCGGCGGCCCTCAGCAGCGCGGCGGTGGTTCTCTGCCACGATGCGCTCGCACAGGCCGTGCAGCGTGGCGGTGTCGATGCAGGTTCCCGACGGGTTCAGCGGAGAATTGATGACGATCATCGCCGCGTCAGCGATGTGGGGCTCGATCTGGTCCAGCCGCGGAAAGAAGTTGTCTTGGGCTGTGACCGGGATCTCGACCGGGACGGCGCCGACCAAGTGCGCATAGTGATTGTTGTTCCAAGACGGGGTGCCGTACACCACCTTCTCGCCCGGGTTGACGATGGCCCGGTAGCAGCCGTAGAGCACCGGCCGGGCGCCGCCGGCAATCAAGACGTGGTCCAGGGGCGGCGTCCAGCCAAGGCGCTGGGTGCAGAAGCGCTGGACGGCCTGGCGCAGCTCCAAAATCCCGTTGGCTGGCGGATAGTTGCTGTGGCCCGCCTTGAGCGCGGAGTAGGTCCCTTCTAGCAGGCGCTCCGGCAGCGGATAGTGCTTGGGGTCAAAGTCACCAATGGTCAGGTTGCAGATCTGCTTGCCGCTGGCGGCCAAGGCGCGAACCTGGGCGGCGATGGCAAGAATGCTAGAACCTTGAAGTGTTGCAGCCATGTTGGAGACGCCGCTTGCCAACCATTCGCTCATCGCCTGCTCCCGTAGTGATTGCCTGCTCCCGCCCATTGCGCAGGATCCCGCGATGTCGTTCCCGCACGCCGCCGTTTGAGCAGACCGGTGCGAGCCATCCCAACCGCGGCGAAAAGGTACGCCAAAAAGAGTGGGGCGTATAGCGCGCCGCCCTGCAAGGCCCCGCATGGATCGACGCGGCACCTGCAGGGCGGCTGGGCATTCTCTGGGTCAGCGGGGGAGCGGCGGTCGAGCGACGTGCCTGCCAGCCCCCCAACGGCTCAGTAGCGGTAGTGATCGGGCTTGAACGGCCCTTCTTGCGGCAGGCCCAGGTACTCGGCCTGCGAATCGGTCAGGCGAGTCAGCTTGACGCCGAGCTGGCCAAGGTGCAGGCGGGCGACTTCCTCGTCCAGCTTCTTGGGCAGCACGTGCACGCCGAGCTCAAACTTCTGGGTCCACAGGGCGATCTGCGCCAGGGTCTGGTTGGTAAAGCTCGACGACATCACAAACGACGGGTGGCCGGCGGCGCAGCCAAGGTTCACCAGGCGGCCGCGCGCCAGGACAATCAGTGCCTTCTGGGCCGAGCCATCGACGTTGTCAAAGTGGAACAGGTCGACCTGCGGCTTGACGTTTTCTTCGCGGATGCCGGCGGTCGTCTCCAGCCAGCGCATGTCCACTTCCGAGTCAAAGTGGCCAATGTTGCAGACGATGGCATGATCCTTCATCTTCTTCATGTGCTCGCCGGTCACCACGTCGCAGCAGCCGGTGGCCGTCACCACAATGTCAGCCAGGGGGGCGGCCTCTTCCATGGTGACGACTTCGTAGCCTTCCATGGAGGCCTGCAGAGCGCAGATCGGGTCGATCTCGGTGACCATGACGCGGGCGCCAAAGCCGCGCATCGACTGGGCCGAGCCCTTGCCGACGTCGCCGTAGCCGCACACCACCACGGTCTTGCCGGCCATCATGACGCCGGTCGCGCGCTTGATGCCGTCCGCCAGCGACTCGCGGCAGCCGTACAGGTTGTCGAACTTGGACTTGGTGACCGAGTCGTTGACGTTGATCGCCGGCACCTTGAGATCGCCGCGGGCGTGGGCCTGGTAGAGGCGGTGGACGCCGGTAGTGGTCTCTTCGCTCAAGCCCTTGATGTCGGCCAGCAGGTGCGGGTACTTCTGGTGGATCCACCAGGTCAGGTCGCCGCCGTCGTCCAGGATCAGGTTGGGGCCCAGGCCGCCCTCAAAGGCAAACATCTGCTGGTCCAGGCACCAGTCGTACTCTTCCAGGGTCTCGCCCTTCCAGGCGTAGACCGGCACGCCCACAGCGGCGATGGCTGCGGCGGCGTGGTCCTGGGTCGAGTAGATGTTGCAGGAAGTCCAGGTCACGTCAGCGCCCAGGATCTTCAAGGTTTCGATCAGGACCGCGGTCTGGATGGTCATGTGCAGGCAGCCGGCGATGCGCGCGCCCTTCAGAGGCTTGCTGGCCGCGTACTTGGCCCGCAGAGCCATCAGGCCGGGCATTTCCTTCTCGGCAATGCGGATTTCCTTGCGGCCCCAGTCGGCCAGGCCGATGTCGGCGACCTGAAAGGGCAGACGACCGCTAGAAGCCGCAGCTGCGGTGGCCGTAGAGGCAGAAGACGAAGCGATGGTGCCGGCGACGCTCATGATAGTTAGCTCCTGAGGGATGCAAGAAAACCGCGGACTGGGGTCAACGGGCGTGGGCCCCCGGCCCAAGACCGCAGCAATGTGCCAGATCCCGCGCGTTTTGTCCAAGGCGAGTCAGCGCAGACCCGCGCTGGGACTGGCAGAACGCTCGCGGGGCTCTCTTTCTTCCCGCGGCCACTTCGACGGTCGGCCTATCCAGCCAAAGTGGCGAAACACGTACAGCATGACGCCGGCCACTGCGGCCATCAGGCCAAGGGCGCCCGGGTAGCCGTAGACCCACTTGAGCTCGGGCATGTTCCACGGCGAGGCGCTGGTGTCGAAGTTCATGCCGTAAACGCCGGCAATGAAAGACAGCGGCAAGAAGATCGTCGAGATGATCGTCAGCACCTTCACGACCTCGTTCATGCGGTTGTTGACAGAGGACAGGTAGAGGTCCATCAGGCTCGCGGCAAATTCGCGATAGGTCTCAATAATATCGACAATCTGCACCGAGTGATCGTAGACGTCGCGCAGGAACACCAAGGTCGAGGGCGCCATGGGCGAGGTGCCGTCCTCGAGCTCGTCACCGCGCAGCAGGGCGCTTAGGGCATCGCGCATTGGCCAGATGCCGCGGCGCAACAACAGCAGCGTGCGCTTGAGTCCATGGATTTGCTGGCCGTTGACTTGCGAGGGCCGCTCAAGCACCCGCAGCTCCAGATCCTCTAGGCCCTGGCCAAGCTCTTCCAGCACCGGGTAGTAGCCGTCCACCACCGCGTCCAGCAGGGCATAAGACAGGTAGTCGGCGCCGGCATGGCGGATCTTGCCGCGGGCTTGGCGAATGCGCTGGCGGACCGGCTCCAGGACGTCGCCGTTTTCGTCGCTCTCTTGAAACGTCACGACCCAACCGCGGCCCAGCACAATGGTGACCTGCTCCAGCACCAGCCGGTGGCGCTCCATGTCGTCGCCGGGGCGGTCTTCCAGCTGCGCCATTTGGGCAATGATCAGCAAGTGGTTGTCGTAGTGCTCGGTTTTGGGCCGCTGCGGGATGTTGACCACGTCAGCCAAAGCCAGGGCGTGGATGCCAAAGCGCTTAGCTACCTCCTCCAGGACTTCTGGCGTACCCAACCCGCGCACATCCAGCCAGCCCACCCACGGCTGCGGCACCACCGCCAGCTCGTCCAGGTCGGCCAGCGACGCCAGCTTCTGTTCGACATAGCCCTCCGCGCCGTACTGAAGGTAGTACAGCTTGGTGGCTTCAGCGTCAGGGGCTACAAACAGCGTGCCGGGCGACGCACCAGCTTGGTTGCGGCGGGTCGGCAGGCGCTGGGTGCGCTGGTTGGGATCGCGGGTGGAATCAGCTGAAGTGCGCATGGCCACAGCATCGCGCGCTGCCACACCTTGTCAAGGTTGTCGCACCATCAGCAGATATCTAAGTCTACTGGTTGCAACGCCGATGGGCGATGGCTAGACTGTTGGGTCAGTTCAACCTCCTGCCCGGACGGACCCATACATGCGCATCCCCAGAATTGCCAATCACTTACAAGCACTTGCCTTGACCGCACTGGTCACCGGCGCCTCCCTGCTGGCGGCCGGCTGCAGCTCAGATGACGGCACCCCCGCCGCGGCCGCCGCCGCTGACGCCAGCGACAGCGCAGGCGCCGACGCCAAAAGCGGCGACAGCAGCGACGGCGTGGCCGCCGATGGCAGCAGCAGCGATGGCGGCGCCGATGTCGCCAGCGACAGCGACCAGCCCCAAGACGTCGCGGCCGGCCCCAATGATCTGCTGACGGACGGCGATTGGTTCTTGGGCGTGCAGGCGGCACCTTTTGGCGACCTCAAGCTGCCATTCAAAGTCGCGCTCCTGGCCGAAGGCAACGTCACCAGTGGCGGCAAGATTCTGAAGTTTGAGATGCGCGCCCTGGGCAAAGACGGCTACATCAGCGACGTGGTGGCCAGCGCCAAGAACATCGGCGTCAACCCGGGCGGAAGCTTCTCATTTGAGATCAGCAAGTTTGTTCTTCCCGGCGCTGCCTCGCCCACCGGCACCGACGTGCCGATGTCGCTGAAGTTCTCTGGCAAGATCGGCGCCAAAGACAACTTCTGCGGCGACCTGGCGGGCTCGGTGCCGGACTTCAGTGCAGACCTGGCCGGTAGCAAGTTCAAGGCCGTACTGTTTGGCAAGCAATCCGATCCCTTTGAGTCGGCGTGCGCCGGCGATGCCAAGATCTACAAGGGAATTGAGGCCTGCCCGGTGGTCCTGGCCGGAGAGAACACCTTGACCAGTGCCGAGCGGACCCGTCGCTTCGTCGTTCACCTGCCCAAAGGCGTGACCGAGAGCGCCGGACTGCCGATCATCTTGCTGTATCACGGTGTGGGCGGCGAGCCAGGAAAGATGGTAGACGAGAGCTTTCTGCTGGCCGAACAGGCCAAGACCCCGTTTGTGTTGGTGGCGCCGCAGTCAGAGCGCGGTAAAGACGGCAAGGCCCTGCTCAAGACCGACTGGTACTACGGCAAGACCGCCTTCGATCTAGACAATCCCGATTTGGTGTTCTTTGACGACGTGCTCAAGTGCGCGTCTGCCCAGTTCAAGACCGACGCCAAGCGGGTCTACGTGACGGGCATGTCGGGCGGCGGGCTCATCTCGACCTTCATTGCCACCCACCGCAGCCAGGTGGTCGCCGCCGCGGCCCCGTTCTCTGGCGGCTACTTGCACGCTTGGCCCAAGGACTCCGGAAAGGTGCCGTTCACCGTTAGCTGGGGCGGCCCCAAGGATTTTGCCTATGAGCAGAATTTTGACACCATGGCCAAGAGCCTGATCGCCAACCTGCTGGGCTCAAGCCACCCCGTGGTATCCTGCGACCACGGCACCGAGCACAAGTGGCCCAAAGAGGGCGGCGCCTACGCAGCGGCCTTCCTGCTGGCCCACACCCTTGGCCAACCTTCGCCTCTGGCCAGCGGTCTGGGCGCCGGATGGCCGTCCTATTGCAAGCTCGCCAAGTAGCAGCAAAGCAAAGGTCAAGCGCCCCTGCTGGCTCTTTCGGCAGGGGCGCTGGCGCTGCCCTGGGTCAGCCGTAGTCCAGCTACAGCCCAGCGGCGGAGCAGCCTGTCAGTAGTCCGGGTCCGGCAAGAAGTCAGCGGTCCACACCAGCGGCAACAGGCGTGTCCGCAGCTCGGCAGCCTTGCGCGGTTCTTCGTAGATGGCCAAATAGCGCAGAAACCACGCGCTGACCATGCGGATGTAGTTGCGCGACTCATGGGGGCCCAGGTCCTCAATCATCTCGTCGTAGGGTCTGCCCAGGCGGGCCTGCGCGCGCACGTGGCCTTCCATCAGCATGGGCCCGCCGTTGTAGCTAGCGATGGCAAACGGCAGCTGCTGGTGAAATTTGCGGTACAGCGCGCCCAGGTACTGCCCGCCCCAGCGCACGTTCCACGCCGGCTGCATCAGCATCCACAGCTGGTAGTCGTCGCCGGCTTCTTGGGCCAGCCGCGCGGCGGTCCGATCCAGCAGCTCCAGCAGGCCATAGGCGGGTGCCCCGGAGATAAGCCACGGCTTGTAGCGCGATTCTTGCAGCATGTGCGCGTAGATCATCCACTCTGGGGCGCCGTTGCGCTGCGCCGATGCCTGGACGTGGGTGGCAAAGGCCCGCGGGTAGATCGCTCTCCAAGAAGCCAGCGTCTCTCGCGTCGGCGGTTTATTTAGCACTTGCCCGTAGTTCCGCAGCGCTTGCTCGCGACTGTCAGAGAAGCGCTCCAGGGCATCTGCCAGCTCTACCTTCAGCTGCTCCAGGCGGGCACTGCCCAGCTGCTTGGCCAGGACTTTCTCTTGATCGTCCATGGCATTCTGGCAGGAGTCGGGCTCGCCGATGCTGCAGGCCAAGCGCAAGCGCCGCAGCTCTGCTGTCAGGGCCAGGCCGGCATAGGGATCGGGCTCTCGCTCGACAACCTTTGAAAAATCGACGGGCTTGGCTAGCCGGTCGCCAACCCCCCACTCGGCCAAGCGCTGCTCGGCCAGGCCGCTGTACCAAGTCAAGGGGTGGCGCGCCACGACCTGCTGCATCATGTCTGCGGCTTGCTGACGCTCTCCTAGCTTGTCCAGGGCGCGGCCGGTCCAGTACATCGCTTTGCCGCCGACCAGCGGATTGCCATTGCCGAGCATGGGCTTGAGGCGCTCTACCGCCACTGCCGGCTTGCCGCCCAGGTACGCCCAAAAGGCCGTGAACCAGCGGTACTTGGGCCCATCGACACCGCGTTCGTTGTCGTCCAGGGCCTTGGTCAGGTCGTCGGCCGCTTGCAGGCTGCGCCCGGCGTTGTGCAACACCCGGCCGCGGTCGTAGTGGGCGTCAATGCGCCGCTCGTTGGGCACGGACGGGTAGCGCGCCAGCCACTCATCGTAGCGGTCCACCGACTCCTGATAGCGCCCCAGCTTGGCAAGGACCAAGGCGTAAGACAGCAGCGCCGGCTGGGCCTGCGGTTCGCCCACGGCAATGGCTTCTGCAAGGTACTTGGCCGCGCCGGGATAGTCGTCGCGCAGCCGCTCGCTGCCGATCTTGCCCAAGTAGAAGCCCAGCTCGCTGCGCCGGTAGCCCTTGACCCACAGCGACAGCGCGATCGACCGGCAGCGCTCGTAGGCGCGCCGCTGAAACAGCAGGACCACCCGGTCAAATTGCTCTTCCAGGCTCAACGTCGCCGGGTCGATGCGCTCGACCGCCTCAGCCACCACCGCCGACTCGGGATGCTTGATCAGCAGCCGGCGCCACAGAACGGCGGCCTTGTCGCGCGAGATCCGCTCGGTCATCCGCGCCGCCCGGGCCAGCAGCTCATCTCGCGGCAAGTGCAGCGCGGACTTTTCGTAGAGCTGCAGGGCCGTGTCGGCAGCTTGCTGCGGCGGACCGACTTGCTCATACAGCCGCGAATACCACAGATCCGCCGCCGCCCAGCGGAATTCGCCATAGGCGGCCCGCATGTCGCGCAGGGCTGCCAGCGCTTCCGGCGCCTTGCCGGCGGCCCGCAGCCCCTCTATCTGCGCCCAGTTCCAGCTGGCGGGCAGGATCTCGCGCAGCGGCTCGGCCAGGGCAATCCAGCGCAGCGCTGCTTTGCCGTCGCCCTGGCGCGCCGCAATCCGCGCCAGCACAAGGGCCGCAGCACCGGCGATCTCGGGGTCCTGGGCCGCTGCCAGCGGGTGTAAGAGCGTCGCAGCCCGGTCCAGCTGCCCGACGCGAAAGCGTTGGACGGCCTCGTGCAGCTCGGGCCAGGAGCCGGTGACGAGCTTGCCGCCTGCGGATCTCTCCGGCTGGCCGACCATCGGCTTGGCCACCGCAGGCTGCGGGGGCGCCAGCCCAGGCTCCGCGCCAGGCGCAGAGAGCTTGGGCCGCCTGGTCGCCGGCTTGCGCGGCTTGCCACCCTTGGGGCCAGAAGGCGCGGACCTGGCCTTGCCGCCCGCGGCGGGTTTGACCTGGGCGGGTTTCGCCCGGCCACTGGCGCCGCGACTGGCCGACCGCACAGGCGCCTGCCCCTTGGTCGCTGGCCGCGCGGCCGCGCCGGATCGACGCGGAGCAGACACGGCGGCGGCCGGCCAAGCCAGCAGCACCACCAGCAGCAGGGCCCACCAGCAGACACCGCCGCGGAGCGCCCGCCGCACAGCTCCGACCGGTTGCGCATAACCATTTGACATTCTGATCCAATTTAGGCAGTGCCGCCGTTTTGCCATCGCCCGACCACGCTGCGGCGCCGCCGGCTCTTCGAACCCTAGCACGGCCGGGCGGAAACGCACGATTTGCGACCGGCGGCGCGGTTGGCGATCAAGCGCATTTGGCGGTGCACCGGCGGCCAACGGAAGGGCACGGCCAAGCCCAGTGCTCGGCCTCTTTGCGCCCATATCTATGTAATATTTATTCTATCTGAACTCCCCGTCTAGCCACCGCAGCAAACCTGTGGCGCTGACGCCCCGCGATTCCCGCCGCTCCGCCGGAGCCTCCGGCTTGCCCCTCTTGCGTTGGGCGAAGAATCGTCGGATACCGGAGACCAGAGCGATTTTGGAGCCAGTCGGGACAGCGAAAGCAGTCGTATGCCAGCGGGGTTGCGCACAGCCGTGCCGTTCTTCGCTGCGGACGCTTTGGCGCACCGTCTGAAGTCTGGAACTTGGGAGTTGCACCTCGCGAAGGGACAGCCAGGGCAAGCCGAGACGGACGGTCTCGGGGGAGGAAGGAATGGCGGAGAAGACGGTCAAGGAAAAGAAGAACTTTGTGCTGATGGAAGATGGCAAGGACACCAACGTGGTGTTCGCAAACGCCCAGCCGCGCGGCGCGGCTCTCAAGGCGGCGGCCCGCGGCTACACCGACATCCGCCTGCGAGAGCGCGGGACCAAGCGGGTGCACGTGTTCAAGGGCGGCCGCATCGAAGTCAAGAGCCCGGAGAATCGGCCCAAGTGGCTGCCGGAGAAGGTGTGGAAGGCAACGGTCGAAAAGCAAGGCGTTGAGCACATCAAAGCCTGATCGGTCAGCCGTTTGGATGCTTGAGCCAAGCTTCCCGGGCAACCCCTGCCGCTCCAGAGACCTGCTGGGCGGCTGGGGTTGCCGCGTTTTTGAGCCGCTCGGGCCCAGGAATTCGGGCGAATGCCCGGTTGACCGCGGTCCCGTGGTCGGCAGGGGCTTGCTTGAGGCTGCGGGGCCGATCCCCGCCTGGGGCAGCCAGAGAGCTCCCGCCCAGTTGCGCTGGCTGCGGCCGTGGCGAGGTTGGCTGGGGATTGGCGAGCCAGACCGCATCGGTCCTGGCGGCGGTTGACAGATCGCAGCGGCGTGCGCACCCTGCGCTGTTCGCGGCAAGACAGCCCGACAGGTGCGATCAGCGGAATGAAGGCCCAGCACATCAGAAATTTCAGTATCATTGCGCACATCGACCACGGCAAGTCGACGCTGGCAGACCGCATCTTGGAACTGACGGGAGCCGTCGAGCGCCGCGACATGCAAGAGCAGTACCTCGATTCGATGGACATCGAGCGCGAGCGCGGTATCACGATCAAGTCGCAGGCCGTGCGCTTGAACTACCGCGGCAAAGACGGCAAAGACTACATTTTTCACCTGATCGACACGCCTGGCCACGTCGATTTTGGCTACGAAGTGTCGCGATCGCTGGCCGCCTGTGACGGAGCCCTGCTGGTGGTCGATGCGTCGCAAGGGGTCGAGGCCCAGACGCTGGCCAACGTGTACCTGGCCCTGGATCAGGGTCTTGAGCTGGTGCCGGTCATCAACAAGGTCGACCTGCCCGCCGCCCGGCCCAGTGAAGTTGTTCAAGAGATTGAAGAAGGTATCGGCATCGACGCCAGTCACGCTGTGTTCTGCTCGGCCAAGACGGGCCTGGGCGTGCCGGAAATCCTGGAGGCCATTGTCGAGCTGGTGCCGCCGCCAGAGGGCGACCCCGATGGGCCCCTGCGTGCGATGGTTTTTGACAGCCAGTACGACAACTACCGCGGCGTGCTAGTGCAGGTGCGCATCATCGACGGCACGGTCAAGCGCGGTGAGCGCGTGTACTTCATGGAGTCCGGCACCGAGTATGAAGTGCTGGAAGTCCGCGTGCGCACACCCAAAGAGGTGATCGTCGACCAGCTGAGCATGGGCGAAGTGGGCCTGCTTGTCTGCGGCATCAAGGCCGTGCGCGACATTCAAGTCGGCGAGACCATCACCCACGCCAAGCGCCGCGCGACCAAGGCTCTCAAGGGCTTCAAGAAAGTCCAGCAGATGGTCTACTCTGGCATCTTTCCGATTGAATCCAACGCCTACGAGCACCTGCGCGACGCTATCGAGAAGCTGGCCCTCAACGACTCCGCCTTTTCCTGGGAACCCGAGACCTCCAGCGCCCTGGGCTTTGGTTTCCGTTGCGGCTTTCTAGGTTTGCTGCACATGGAAGTGTTTCAGGAACGCCTGGAGCGCGAGTTTGACGTGGACCTGATCACCACAGCGCCCAGCGTCATCTACCGGGTGATCAAGAACGGCGGCGAAGTCATTGAGCTGTCTAACCCTGGCGACCTGCCCTCGACGGGAGACATCGACCAGATCACCGAGCCGATTGTCCGCGCCACCATCCACACGCCCACCGACTACATCGGGCCCATCGTCAAGCTGTGCACCGATCGCCGCGGCCAGCAAAAGGACATGCGCTACCTGTCGCAGAACCGGGTAGTGCTGGAGTACGAGCTGCCGCTGGCAGAAATCGTCTTTGACTTCTTTGACAGGCTCAAGACCGCCACCCGCGGCTATGCGAGCTTGGACTATGAGTTTAAAGAGTTTCGCGCTGGCGACTTGGTCAAGCTGGACATCTTGCTGCACAACGAAGTGGTGGATGCGCTCAGCGTCATCGTCCACCGCGACAAGGCCTACGACAAGGGCAAGCTGCTGGTCCACCGCCTGCAGAAGGCCATTCCGCGTCAGCAATTCGACGTGGCCATCCAGGCGGCCGTGGGCGCCCGCATCATCTCGCGCGAGACCGTCAAGGCCATGCGCAAGGACGTCACCGCCAAGTGCTACGGCGGCGACATCTCGCGCAAGCGCAAGCTGCTAGAACGCCAGAAAGAAGGCAAGAAGCGCATGAAGATGGTCGGCACCGTAGACGTGCCGCAAGAAGCGTTTCTGGCGGTGCTTGCCACCGGCGACGACGACTGAGTAGCCCGGCGGCCAAGGGGCTGCTCCGCTTGGGGCATGTTCAGCCCTTCCGCCCGCCCACCGACTGAAAAACTTGACTGGTCAAGAACGCTTGCGCTTCTTGGGCTCGTCGCCGTCGTCGCCGCCACCGGGCTTGACGACGCGCCGGTAGGCCTCGGCCGCGGCGTAGAGAGCTTGATCGTAGCCAAGAGCGCCGTAGCCCGGGCCGGCGCGCAGCAAGGCCACCTGCGACCAGTTGCTGGTGGCCAGCGCCTGCTGAAGCGGCCCCTCTTGACCGGCAAGGTGGACCAAGGCGGCGACCTGCGCCACAGGATCACCTTGAAAATTCTGGCGCATTTCTTCAGCGCTGGCAAAGCCCGCTCCGGCGCTTTCGGCTCCGCTGATCTGCGCCAAGCCCATGCGCAAGCTGGCGTGGGCCGCGGCGGGATCCAGGGCGCAAGCTTGATCAAAGACGCGCTGCTCAGCCCCCTGATCGCGGTGGGTGGCCGCAAGCCAGCGGCCAGTCTGTTGAAAAAACACATAGGGTTCAAAGCGAATTGGCAGCGCATCGGCGCCAGCCGGGCCGGGCCTGGGCAGATACTGGCGCTCGGCCAACAGGATCGCGGCCAGCCCCTCCTGCGGCACGCCTGCGACTGCGGCGCCAGCGGAAAGCTGAGCTCCCATCGCCGCTTGTAGGGCCTGGGCCTGGGCAGACAGCTCGCTGTGGGCGGCGACCGGCGCGCCAGTGGCAGCGGCCCCCGGTGTGGGCGACCGCGCTGCCGCCGCCCCAGCGTAGCGGTGACCGGCGCCAGCCGCAGCCTTGGGCTGTGCGGCCCGGGCTGTGGCGGGCGTGGTCGCAACCGAACGCTGGCCTTCCGTTCGCTGTTTGGGCCCTTCTTGCTTCATGGATGCGCCAACCTGTCGCGCCGCCTGGCAGTGCTGCAACCCTTGTTTTGCCATGGCGGCGCCACATAGGCAAACGGAACGGCTCCAGCGATGCCGGCCGGGCCATGGCGGCGGCGCCACCGCCGCGTCCCTTGCGGCGATTTGACCTTCTGGACGGCTGCGGTGTCCAATCGGCTGGAGTTGATGATGAGAGCATGGCCGCACGCGACTACAACCCAGAGGAAGAAAGCCGGCTTGCCGAGCGTTTTCGCTCCGGCGAGCGCGCAGCGTTTGCCGAGCTCGTTGGGCGGCACCAGCGCGACGTCTACTACTTGGTGTGGCGCTATGTCCGAAGTGATGAAGATGCCAAGGATGTCACGCAGGTCGCCTTTGTGCGGGCGTGGGTGGGTGCCAGCAATTTCCGCGCAGAAGCTTCGTTTCGCACCTGGATCTATCGGATCGCAACCAATCTGGCGCTCAACTGGCTGCGCGATCGCGGCCGCTGGCGCACGAGCTCTGTGGACAGCTCTGGGCCAACCTCAGCGGGTGACAGCCAAGACGGCGCCGGCGTTGAGCTGCCAAGCCTTGCTCCTTCGGTCACCGAGCTGTTGGAGCAAGCAGCCACGGCCAGCCAGCTGCAGGGCGCCGTCCTGCAGCTGCCGCCCAAGCAGCGCCTTGTGGTGGATCTGCGGGTCCAAGAAGGCCTTTCCTTTAAGGAAGTCGCCGAGATCGCCGAGTGCAGCGAGGACGCCGCCAAGGCCAATTTCCATCATGCTCTCAAGCGCTTGCGCACCATGCTTGCCCCTCAGGATGGCGGAGGTCAGCCGTGACCTGCCATCCACCTACGGAGGACCCCGTGTCAACTGATCGCGATTCCGCCGGCCGCGGCGGCCAGCGCAACCACCTGCAGCTGCTGCAAGGCGGCAAGCCAGAGGCCTGCCGGCAGTTCGAAGAGCGGCTGGGAGGCTACGCCGACTCGGCCCTGCAGCCCCAAGAAGCGGCGCTGGTGGCTGCCCATGTAAAGGCATGCGCCGCCTGCAGCGAGGATGTCCGGGCCTATCGGCAGATCCTGGCTGGCCTGCGCACCGCGGCTGAGTCCGAAAAACCTATCCATGGCAAGGATTTTTGGCAATCGCTGCAGCAGAGCATTGTCTCAGACGTGGCTGAGCTGCCGGCGGTGGCCAAGGCCGGCTTGCCCTGGTGGCAGCGCCCGGCAGCGCGCTGGTCGGCGCTGGCGGTGGCGGCCTTGGTGCTGGCCGCCTTGGCAGGACCGGCTGCGGAGCTGTGGCGCGAGCCTCAGCCGGCAGATGCGGCCGCCGCAGGACGCGCGGTCTACGGCACAGCCAGCGAGCTGATCAGCACCGACCGCAATTTTGTGAGCGACTTGGCGGCAAGCGACGAAGATCCGGTGCAGACGCTGGAAGACCTGGAAGAACTTGAAGACATCGACCTGGACGCGCTGGGCACCGCGCTCGACGACGAGCCCGAGGGCGAACAAGGAGCCTAGCATGAGCGCATCGAACCGGAAGAACAGGCTTCAGAGCTGGCCCAGGCTGGGAGCTGCGGTGCTGGCGCTGGCTCTGACGGCTGGCCTGGCCAGCGTGGCCTTTGCCGACATGGCGCCTTTGCCGTCGCCGCGACCGCAGCCGGGCCCAGCCAAGCCCGACCCGGCGCGCCCCGGGCCACCGCCGGTCAAGCCGGTCAAGCCCGCCCCCAAAGTCCAGGACCCCAAAGCCCGCGAGCAGGCGCGCGCCAACCTGCTGACCAGAGTGCGGGCCCTGCGCACCAGCGCGCTGGCGGAAGTGCTCAAGCCGGACGCCGACGCTGTCACTAAAATTGTAGACATTGCCGCAGGTTTTGAAGATCGCACCCTGGCCGCTCGCCAAGAGATGCGCCGGCTGCGCCACGAACTGGAAGCCCTGCTCAAGCTGCCCAAAGCCGATGACGGTGCCATCAACAAGCTGGTGGACGAAGTCAGCGCCCAGCGCAACAAGCTACAGCAGGTGGATGACGAGCGAGCGGCAGCGATGCGCAAGGCTCTGACGCCCAGCCAGTACGCCAAAGTCATGATTGCCTGGCCGCGGATCAACCGCAAGATTCAAGAGCAGCTCTTCAAAGCCCTCATCCGCTCAAAAGAAGGCGCGCCTGCGGTTGACGAGTACTGAGACACCCCTACGATGATCAACGGCTGGGCTGGGCGCATGTGGATCCAGGTGCGTCAAGCCGACCTGCCGCAGCTTGGGGGCGATGAGATGAAGCAAAATTCAGTTCTGCGGAGAGTTGCCGCGGCAGCTGCTGTGGTGGCTACCGTTGTGGGCGGCTGCTCTTCGACCTCACCGGGCCCCGCGGCAGTGGCCAATGCAGCTGCGGATGGCGCAGGGGATTCGCCGTCGGCAGACACCAACACCACGGCCGACGCAGCCGACAGCGCCACGGACGTCTACCCAGCCGACAGCGGCGACACGGCGGCGCCGCCTGCGGATGCCCTGCCCTCAGCGGACGCCGCGACCGCGGACGGCGCTGCGGACGCACTGCCCTGCTCGCCAGCCTCCTGCCAGTCAGCCAACCCGTGCGTCAAGGCGACCTGCATGGCCGGGGCTTGCCAGCTGCTGCCGGCGGCCGATGGCGCAGGCTGCGACGATGGCGATCCGTGCACCACGGCGGATGGCTGCAAAGCCGGCAGCTGCGTCGGCGGGGCCAATCAGTGCACAGCGATGGCGGCCGGCATCGGCAATTCCCCTTGCAAGCTGGAGGGTGAACTGCCCAAGGCCTCGGCCATTGAGCTGCAGCCGTGGTTCACCAAGCTGCCAATTTCGCAGCCTATCTACTTGACGCCCTTTGCCGATGGTACCGACCGGCTGGTGGTGCTGACGCGCTATGGCGAAATCCACCTGTTTGACAACCAAAAAGACGTGGGCAAGACCAAGCTGCTGCTGGACCTCAAGAGCAAGGTCTCTACCGCGGGCGAGGGCGGGCTGCTGTCGATTGCCTTTCACCCGCAATTCGGCAAGAACCGCAAGCTGTACGTGAACTACACCAGCGTAGGCAAGTTTTCTACCGTGATCAGCGAGTTTACCACGCTGCAAGACGACGCCGAACTGATCAATCCAGCCTCAGAGAAGGTGCTGCTGACCATTGTGCAGCCGTACAGCAACCACAACGGCGGACAGATCCTTTTTGATCAGACCGGGATGCTGCTCATCGGCATGGGAGACGGCGGCTCCGCCAATGACCCCCTGGGAGCTGGCCAGGACCCCAAAAACCTGCTGGGCAAGGTCCTGCGCATCGACGTCGATCACCAGGATCCCGGCAAGGCCTATGCCGTGCCCAAGGACAACCCGTTTGTCGCCAGCCCAGGCTTTGCGCCCGAGATCTGGGCGATGGGCATGCGCAACCCGTGGCGGATGTCGATGGACCGGCTGACGGGCCAGGTGTGGGCGGCCGACGTCGGCCAGAACAAGTGGGAAGAAGTCGATATCATCGAAAAAGGCAAGAACTACGGGTGGAACACCATGGAGGGCAAGCATTGCTTCAACCCTGCCGTCAACTGCAACCAGACCGGACTGACGCTGCCGGTGGCCGAGTGGCCCCACGGCGAGGCCAACTCGATAACGGGCGGCTACGTCTACCGCGGCTCGCAGAACAAAGGCCTGTTTGGCAGCTATGTGACGGCAGACTACGCCACCGGCAAGTTCTGGTCGGTGTCGCCGCAAGGGGGCGAGTACCAGGTCAAGACGCTGCTCGACACCAGCTATGCCCCTGTGAGCTTTGGAGAAGACCGCGACGGCGAGCTCTATGTGGTCCAGCTGTACCCCATGGCTTTCTGGAAGGTGGTAGAGCTTGCCGTTGTGCCGCCCGCAGGCGCCAAGTTGCCGCAAAAGCTTTCGGAGACCGGGTGCTTTGAGCTGACGCCGCAGCTGAAGGCCGCGCCCGGCGTAGTGCCTTACGACCTCAATGCGCCGCTGTGGAGCGATGGTGCGTTCAAGCAGCGCTGGCTGGTACTTCCGGCTGGTGCCACCGTGACGACCAGCTCCGCTGGGCCGATCAGCGTGCCGACCGACCCGCTGCAAACCTGGAATTTTCCAAAGGGAACTTTGCTTATCAAGCACTTTGCTCTGGGTGATGCCAAAAAGCCTGTGGAGACGCGGTTTTTGCGCAGAGAGGCCGTGGGCTGGAGTGCCTACACCTACCGCTGGAACTCGGCGGGCACCGACGCCGAGCTGCTGCTGGGCGGCGGGCAGTTTTCCTACGCCATCACCAAGGGCGGCAAAGCGGAGACGCAGGTGTGGGGGGTGCCGTCGATGGGCCAGTGCTTTGCTTGCCACAAGGGGCCGACCCAGCAGGACCAGGCCCTGGGCCCGCAGACGGCGCAGCTCAATCGGAGCAGCCCGGCGCTTGGCGGAGCCAACCAGCTGGAACTGTGGGCCAAAATGGGCATGCTGTCGGGAGCCCCTGCTGGCAAAGACACGATGGCGCTGCCCGACCTGGCGCTGGTCGACCAAGGCAATGGCCTGCAAGGCGATTTTGAAAAGCCGGCGCGAGCCTATCTGCACGCCAACTGCTCTCACTGCCATCGGCCCGGCGGCGGTGCCCCCACCTCGCTGGACCTGCGTTTTGACGTGGCCCTGGCCAAAATGAACGCGTGCGGTCTGCCGGTGCAAAATGGCGAGGTCGGCGTGCCAGGAGCCCAGGTGATTGCCCCCGGCGCGCCAGACAAATCGGCTCTGATGCTGCGGATGGCGGCGGGCGCTGGTACGGCTTGGCTCATGCCGCCGGTCGGCGTCAACCTGCCCCATGCGGCCGGCTACCTGCTCATCAAGAACTGGATCGCTGGCCTGAGTGCTTGCCCCAAGTAGCCTGTTGGGCTGGCTGCGCTCGGCCATGGGGCCCGCAGCCAGGGCAGATCCCTCTCGACAAATGGCCGATCTTGGTCGATTCTGCCGCAGCGCCGCCCTGCGCAATGGCCAAGCATGACGGACCCTCTGCTGCAGCTGGAAGAAGACGAGGACGCCAAGCCGCTGCCTGCCGGGCCCAACTACATGACCCCGCAGTGCCATTCCAGGCTGTTTGCCGAGCGCGATCAGCTGCGCAGGGTAGAGAGACCGCGGGTGGTGCACGAAGTGGCCGAAGCGGCGGCGATGGGCGACCGATCAGAGAACGCCGAGTACATCTACGGCAAGAAGCGCCTGCGCGAGATCGACAGCCGTGTGCGGTTTCTGGATGGCCGCCTGGACAAGGCCCAGGTCATTGACCCCGCCCAAACCACCCGCCGCGACAGGGTCTTCTTTGGCGCCACCGTGGTAGCCGAGAGCGAAAGCGGCGAGCAGCGGCGCTGGACGCTGGTGGGAGAGGACGAGGTCGAGGCGGCTGCCGGGCGCATCAGCTATCGCAGCCCCATTGGCGCCGCGCTGCTGGGCAAGGGCGTGCAAGAGGAAGTGAACGTCAGGACCCCAGCAGGTGTGCGAAGTTACTGCATTTTGGAGATCGAATACCCATGACGCGTTTGACCCCGGCGCCCCGCCCCCCTGCCCTGCCCAAAGCCAGCTTGGCCAGCGTCGCCCTGACTGCGCTGCTGCTGGCGGCTACGGGCTTGGTGGCTGCGCCGGCTCAGGGCCAGCAGGTCAGCTTGGGCGTTGAGGTTCTGCTGAGCGATCGCATCGACCTGCTTGCCAACAAGCGCGTGGGGCTGCTGACCAATCCTGCCGCCGTCAACCGCGAGCTGACCACCACGCTGGACCTCTTGCGCGCCCACCCCAAGGTCAAGCTGGCGCAGCTGTACGCACCAGAGCACGGCCTGGCCGCCGCGACCGCCAACGGCACCAGCAATCAAAAGGGCGTGGACGGTCGCAGCGGGGTGCCACTGGAAGGGCTGTTTGGCAAGCGCTCTGCCCCCAGCGAAGAAAGTCTGGCGCGCATCGATGTGCTGGTGTTTGACCTGCAGGACATCGGCTCGCGGACCTATACCTACGTGTCGACCCTGGGCAAGGTGCTGTGGGCCTGCAAGAAGGCCGGCGTGACGGTGGTGGTGCTGGACCGGCCCAATCCCCTGGGCGGCGAGATGATAGAGGGCGCCGTGCGGCTGCCCAAGTACAAAAGCCTGATTGGCTGGGGGCCCTTTCCGGTGACCCATGGCATGACGGTGGGCGAGGTGGCGCGCTTCTACAACGCCGAGCTCGGCATCGGCGCCAAGCTCGAAGTGGTGCAGATGAAGGGCTGGCGGCGCTCCATGCAGTGGGAAGACACCGGCCTAGTGTGGGTGCCCACCTCGCCGGGCATTCCAAAACCGCTGAATGCACACCTGTATGTCGCCACGGGCATGGTGTGCGGCTCGGGCCCCAACTGCAATGAAGGCGGCGGCAACGCCATGCCGTTTGAGCTGATCGGCGCGCCCTGGCTGGATGGCGATCGGCTGGCCCGATCGCTCAATGACACCATCAAAGGCGTAGAAGGCCTGCAGCAGGTGCGCTTCCGGTCGATGACGTGGCTGCCGTGGCACGGCCAATACGACGGCAAGGTGGTGCACGGCGTGCAGCTGCATCTTGGCTCGCCCAGGGGCTTGCGGCCGCTGCGGACTGCGCTGATCATACTGACCACGCTGCAGCGCGAGTTTGGGGCGCTGCTGAAGATCGACAGCAACAGCCGCTTTGGGCGGATCTGGGGCAATGACAAAGTGCTAGAGATGGTGCGCGCCGGCAGGACCTGGCAAGAGATCGAGGCCAGCTGGCAGGGCGAGCTGGCTGACTTCGCCAAAGTCCGTGCCAAGCATCTGCTTTATCCAAACTAACCGCCTCGAGCCGGGGCCCTCTACAACGGCCAACTCCTCGAACCGGGCGCCGGGTCGAAGTCGGGAGCGCAGTCCACAGCTGATGGCAAAGGTCAAGCGAGATCCAGGGTTTATTCATCTGCACGGCGTGTTTCACGCTACCGTGCTGGTGATGCACGTCGATGCGGCCCGGGTGGCGGCATGGCTGCCCCCTGGCGTGACGCTGGGCTTTCCGGGCGTCGCTCCAGAGGGAACCCACCCGGTGGCGCTGTACTTCATCGGCGGTGCCCCCGTGGGGTTGTCGCACGTTCCGCTGTTTCGGACCCAGTTTTCGGCGCTGGTGCTGTCGGTGCTGGGCGTCCGCGCCGAGGGAGCGCGCTTTGGCGGCCCCTATTCCTACACGGTGGCGTGGTGGACCGAGCCGCGCTTGCTGCTGCGCCTGGGCGGCCGGTTGTTTGGCATGGCGCCGCGCCGCGAGCCTCTGCAGATGTCGCCGCAGCGCCGCAACTTTTCGGTCCATGTGCCTGGCCAGGTCAAGCTGATGGTCGAGGACCACGGCGAGCTGCCGGACTGGCCCAACCTGAAGAAAGTTTGCCTGCAGCTCCAGCAGCCGCTGCTGGGGCGCCAGGGCGACCGCCTGCGCGCCGCGGGCTTGTATATGAACCTGGGCGACGCCGACATGCGGGTCTGCACCGCCACGGCCACCATTGAAGCCGCGGCTCTGCCAGGCGAAAGCCCCGACGGCCCGCCACTGGTGGTCAAGGCCACCGGCACCCAAGACCTGGGGGTGGGTGGCGCTCTGCGGCTCGGCTCGATCTGGACGCTTTCTCGCGCGCGCAGCCTGAATTTCGACTGGTCACCCTGGAAAGTCAGCGCCAACATGCGGCTAAGCGCCGACCTGGCGCCGCTGGCGGTGGGGCGGACCCGACCGCCCAGCAGCACCATCACCGAGATCGAGCCATAGCCCAATTGCGAAGAGCGCTTGAGCCTACCGTCCGTCGCCGAAGGGGCGATCTGTCTCTATCGTCGCGTGTGGGGAAACAGACTGTCCCCTTGGGCGAACGACATTGTTCCGCGGTTTGCGTATACTGCTTTGCTGGCCCTTCCAAGGGGCCCTTGCCAAGCATAACCTCCCCTGCCGCCGCTGTTGGCGGCCCTTTACACTTCTAGGAGCACCCAGCTGATGCGCATCCGTTTTCTCGCCATTCTTGCCCTGACCTTTGCCGTGGCCGCTTGCGAAGCAGAGTCCAGCACCCCCGCAGCCGCTACCGATAGCGCCAGTGGAGCCGACGCCGCAGGTTCAGACACCACTGCAACCGACACCGCGGCGACGGACACGACTGCTGCTGACACTGCCGCGACTGACACCGCCGCGACTGACACCGCCGCGACCGACACCGCCGCCACCGACACCGCGGCGACCGATACCGCTGCGAGCGACACCGCCGTGGTGACCGGCGCCTTCGCCCCAGCTGGAGCGGCGCTGGCTGCCAAGTGCGGCACCTGCCACGCCTCCATGCCCAAGCCCAAGTTCGACGGCAAAGACTGCGCCACCGCCGCTGCCCTGGCCACCAAGATTCAGGCCAACATCAGTGGCGGCTCGATGCCTCCCAAGGGCTCGCCAGCGCTGACCGCCGAAGAGGCAGCCGCCATTGCCGCCTGGGTGACCACCGGCGCCAAGTGCAACTGAGCGATCGAACAAGCAACAACTTCTTGTTCTTGACGGTCCAGCGCTGCCTGTGAACAAGGTCCGGAACCTACCCGAACCTTGTTCGCAGGTGCTGGCGGCAATTGGCCAGAGGGCTTGCGACCCGTCTTCCTGGTGCAAGCCCAGCGGGGCTGACCGGTCCGCCGCTGCAAAACCAATCGACAAGCGCCGCAGGCTGTCCTAAGGTGCAGCCGCGCCCGGTGGCGCCCAAGTTAGCTGCATGGTCTACCGCTGTCTCGCATCTCAGGATTCCGCCTTGACCTGCTGGGGGCGGCCCAGCCTGCACCGCCTTGCCCATGCCGTGGGAGCATCAGCCAGAACTGCTGGTTGGCTGCCTTGGCAAGGTCAGGCGGCTCGCCAAACCCTGCCCGGCAAAGAGACCGCGGCGCCGCGGCCATCATTCGATCGCTGGCTTGTGGTCGGGGCGCTGAGCTTGGCCCTGGGGCTGGCGGCGTGCTCAGAAGACAGTGTGACCGGCGCCGATGCCCAGCTGGCGGTCGATGTGCCCAGCAGTTTTGACGGCAGCGTTTCAGACGCCGCGGTCACCAGCGGCTGCCCGCCCAAGTTTGCCGGCTGCAACGGCGCCGAGCGCTGGATCTGCGACGACCAGGGCAAGGGCTTTGTGGCGGCGCCGTGCGCCAAGGACCTCTATTGCAGCGAAGGCGCATGCGTGCAGTGCACCGCCGACCAGCCGTGCGCCAGCGGCAAGAGCTGCCAGAACGGTCAATGCAAGACAGAGCCGCTCAGCATCGCCACCAAGAGTCTGCCGCCGGCCCTGGTTGCCAAGCCCTATGCAGCGGCCCTGCAAGCTCAAGGCGGCGTCAAGCCCTACCAGTGGAAGCTGAGCCAAGGCGCGCTGCCCTCTGGCCTGCTGCTGGCCGAAGACGGTGGGCTGAGCGGCACGGCGTCGGCCACAGGCTCGTTCAGCTTTGCGGTACAGGTACAAGACGCCGAAAAGGCAGAAAAAGAGCAGATCCTGCTGCTGGAAGTCAAAGACGGCGGGCTGGTCATCACCTCGACGTCGCCGCTCAAGACGGCTACGGAAGGCGAGGCCTACAAGCAAGAGCTGACGGCTCAGGGCGGCAGCCCACCGTATTTTTGGGGGATCGTCAGTGGCAAGCTGCCTGCGGGACTCAGTCTGAGCAGCGAAGGCGTCATCGCCGGCACGCCCACCACCGATGCCACCGCCACGTTTGAGGTCAAGGTCTTTGACAACAGCCCGGCTCCCCTGACGGCCACCAAGTCTTTGGACCTGCCCATCAAGCTGGCCCCACTGGAGATCGTCGGCGGCCAAGAGCTGAACCTGTTGATCACCAAGATTATCGTCCTGCCGCTCATCATCGTGGTAGACAAAGTGCCAGTGCCCTACAGCGCCAAGCTGGAGGCCAAGGGCGGCAAAAAGCCGTACCTGTGGCAGGAGACCGCGCTTCCCGGGGCGGTCAAGAGCTTTCTGCCCAAGTCTGGCATCCCCCAAGGTCTCAAGCTGGCGGCGGACGGCACGCTGAGCGGCAGCGTGACCGATGCCAGCCTGGTCTTTGAGCTCAAGGTGCCGCTGAGCCAGCTGACGCTCAAGGGCTTCTTCTTTGCCGCCCAGGTCAGCGACAGCCAGGGCAAGCCCCAGACCAAGACCGCCCTGTTCATTATCCCAACCGTGCCCGTAGGCGGCTGACCAGCCGTTGGGGGTGGGAGGCGCAACACGGACTTGACCGGTGCACGCCTGTGGATCCAGGGCCAACCGCTGCAGCTATGGGCGGTTGTGGCTGGCCTGAGCTTTGCCCTGAGCCTGGGGCTGACGACCTGGCTGGTGGTGCGGATGCCGGCGGACACCTTTGCCCAGCCGGTCGCCCTGGATCGCCCCTACACCTGGCTGCAGCGGCTGCGCCAGCTCGCCCGCAACTGCGCCGGCCTGCTGCTGGTGATACTGGGCCTGCTGCTGTCTCTGCCCGGGGTGCCAGGCCAAGGGCTGATGACGGTGCTGCTGGGCCTACTGCTGCTGGATATCCCGGGCAAGCGCGCTTGGGAACTGCGCTTGTTGCGCATGACGGCCGTTCGCAAGGCCATTGACCGCCTGCGGGTGCGCTTTGGCAAACAACCCCTTATCATCCCTGAACATCCCCCGGTCTTTTGATGACGCACCGTGTAGCAAGACCCCTCAGACGCCTGTGCGCTGCGGCCTGCCGGGCCACCAGGGGCCTGTAGCCAATAGGCCAGACAGGCTCCAGGTCCAAGAGGTTTCCTCCGGTCGGGCAACAGCCGCTGGACGTGAATTCTGCAATGTCGCCCCGCCTTGAACGCCCGCTCGACGACGGCCCTAGGAGCCCCCATGACCAGACCAATTGGTTCACCAAGCATTCTAAGGGGTCTCTGGCCGCTGGCGCTCTGCGCTGGCTGGGCGAGCTGCAGCGACTCCGCCCAGAGCGACGACAGCAGCAGTTGCGGCTCTGAGACGGTCGCCACGGTCGTGACCATCGCTAGCGGCGACAGCAGCTCTACGTGGCAGGCCTGGGCACTGGTCGATGGCGGCTGGCAGCAGGGCGAGGTCGTCCGCCGCCAACCCGCCACCTGCAAAGACGGCGACTGGAACCTGCTGCCGCAGATTCAGCTGCCCAAGGGTGGCCAGGTCACGCGCCTGGAGCTGCGGGGGACGCTGACCGGCCTGCAGGCCAACCAGTGGTGGTCGCAGGGCTTTCAGTCGTGGTCCCAGACGGGTTCGCTTGCCTTGGCCGGCAAGCCTTCTCTGCAAGCTGAGCAGAATGCCTTGGCGCAGCGCGGCGATCTCGAAGTGGTCCGCGGTGGCCAGGAGCTGAGCTGGTTTGGCACGGTGATCGGCGGCGGCTCGCAGTCCGCGGTGGCGCTGGCGCTGACGGCAGAGCGCTGGCGACCGTGGGCCCAGGTGTGGCACGACGGCCCGGCGGTCCAAGTGCTGCTGGTCAGCGGTGGCGCGGGCGAGCAGGTCAGCTACGCCGCCGGCAAACCAGCGCAAGGAGAAATCTTTCGCCTGTGGCTTGGCAAGAATCTGGGCCCGGCACTGCAGCGCTTTGGCAAGGCCCTGCCGACGCGCAAGGCGGTCGCTGAAGTCGGCTGGAATTCCTGGTATGAGCTGTGGGACAAGGTCGATGAGCTAGCGCTGCGAGCCAATGCCACGGCGGCCAAGGCGCTGCTGCAGCCCGGGGCGGCCAAGGCGGGCAAGCCGCTGCGCATCGTGCTGGACGATGGCTGGCAAAAAGCCTGGGGCGACTGGCAGAGCAATGCCAAGTTCCCCTCAGGCCTTGGCAAGCTGGCCGCCGACTTCAAGGCCGATGGCATGGAAATGGGCCTGTGGCTGGCACCGCTGCTGGTGGACGCCGACCTGCCGCTGGTCAAGGACCACCCCGACTGGCTGGTGGGCGGCGCCAAGTTTGACCACCTCATGAACGGCGAGATGCGGGTACTCGACGTGACCCATCCCCAGGCGCGCGCGCACTTGCAGAGCCAGCTCAAGGCGCTGCGCGATGCCGGCATCACCTTGCTCAAGATCGATTTCCTGTTTGCCGGCACCTGGGAGGGGAAGCGTCAGCAACCGGTCACGGGCATGCAGGCCTACGCCCTGGCCCTGGACGCGATTCGCGAGGCGGTAGGGCCGCAGACCCTCTTGCTGGCCGTGGGCGCGCCGCCGCTGCCCAGCATTGGCCGGGTCGATGCCTGGCGCTTTGGGCCGGACATCGCCGTAGAACCCTTTGGCGCCGCCTGGCATTTTCTGCCGGGCGAGCTGCGAACGCTAGGCGTGCGCTGGCCGTACTGCCACGCGGTCCTGTGTGACGCCGACCCGGCGGTGCTGCGCGATCTGCAGCCGGCAGAGGTGGGGTTTGGCGCCTGGACGGTGGCGGCCGCGGGCGGTGGTTGGTGGCTCTCTGACGACCTGCGCAGTCTGCCGGCAGAGCGCCAGTCCCTGGGCGCCACAGAAGACTGGCTGAAAGTCGCCACCTCGGGCGATCCCGCGGTGCCCGAGCCGGTGCTGCCCGCGGAAGCGCCTACCAGGCTGGTCAGCGCGCTGTTCGACCACATCGAGCAGCAGAGCCGCCACGTGCTGCCGCTGCGCTGGCGCCTGCCCGATGGCCGCCACCTGCTGTTCAATGCCAGCGACGCACCAGCCAAGGTGGGGGCGACAACGGTGGCGCCGCGCTCGGCAATGCTCGCGCCCTGACCGCGGAAACCACCTGTAGACAAATCGACTTACCAAAGCCCTGGGTAGCCGAAGGCCGGCCAGAGAGGCTACGGCTTTGCCGGCGCAGGGGCCGAGCTGTCGCCTTTGGCAAAGGGCAGCCACCACAGCACGTCGGCGGGATAAAGCGGCACCGGCGGTGCGCTGTAGCTCATGTGGCGGTCGGGAGAGTCCTCTGGGCTGCCGGCAATTTCTTCAGTGCATAAGCTCATGTAGCGCAGAGGCATCCGCCGCATCAGCTTCTTGGGCACGCCAAAGCCGTAGCGGACATGCCAACCACCGGCAAGAACAAGCACCACCTTGTCTTTGCCGCGAGGGCTCTGCAGGTAGTCGGCCAGGCGCTGGGCCATGTGCTCTTCCCACAACATTTGAATCCGCCACAGCTTGTCGAAACTCTCTGGCGAGGCTGCGTGGGCGCCAAACACTGCCTGCAGCTGCCGGCGCTGCCACGGGTCGTCGGGGCCGCGCTCGGGCAGCTGACTGCGCAGCTCGGCCGGCACGCCGCTCCAGCCGTGCTGGCGCACCGCTTTCTGCAGTTCGTCTGAGGGGTTCAGGGCCAAGACATCCAGGTGCCGGCGCTTGGCGTTCTCTAGCAACGGTCGGTACAACGCGAATTCGCCGCCCCAACCTTTGGCCCAGCCGACTTCGGTCAGAAACGCCGGCTCGTCGAGCTCGCCACGGCTCCAGCGGTCCAGAGCCGGCTGCTGCGGGGCGCGGAACATCTCCATCGCCAGCACTACCCTGTCTCCGTGGATGGCCAGCAGCGCCTCCAAAACCTGAGCCTGGGCGCGATGAACCTCTGCATTGTCATGGGTTTCACCAAAATAGACCACGCGGTTTCCGGCCAGAATCGCCGTCAGCTGGGTGGCCTGTAGCGGCAGCCCGGTGGGGACGTGCAGCAAGGTCTCAGCGGTGGGCGCAGCGCTCAGTGAATAGGGCAGCTCTGAAGATTCGGAATTTTCCGCAGGCGCCGCACCGATCTTGGGGTGGTGGCCACCGTGGAATTGCGGCCCGGCGCAAGCGCTCTGGGCCAACGCAGCGCACGCCACTGCTCCGAGGGTTAGCCTTGCCGCCAGCCCTGGCAGCCGAATTGACCTGAGGGGACTCTGCATTGCCGCGCACCTCCGCTGCCAGGATGCCCCAAGCCCTGGCGTTGCGCCAATCGCCGGCCCCAACCGCAGGGGCCCTGGCCGATCCTGGTCGACAAGGGCCGGCGCGGCCCCTAGACTTGCGGGGCGGCGGCGGTGCTGGCGAGGCCCGCGCGTGCAGCGGAGACGGTCCGCCAGGCCGGGCTGATGTCTTGCGGAGTAGCACATGAAGAAAGCAATGGTTTGGCTAGGTCTGGTGTCGAGCTTGCTAGCAGGGGCGGCCCAGGCGGCTCCGCGATGGGTGCGCGTGGCCATCCCGCCGACGGCCAGCGCCACCAGCTTTGTCGCGTCTTGGAACACCGACGCCAGCCCCGGCGACAACACCGTCGAATACGGCACCTCGGCTGCAGCGCTGACCGGCAAGGCTACTGGCACCTCCTTTGCCGCCAAGGGCAAGCTGGGCGTGGTCCACGAAGTCGCGGTCACCGGGCTTGCCCCCAACACCTTGTACTTTTACCGGGTTGGTGGCGGCAGCGACTGGAGCTCTGTCCACAAATTCCAGACGGGCCCAACCGACGGCTGCACGCCTTTCAAATTCATCGCCGCCGGCGACCACCGCTCCGATGACAGCGCCGGGCCCAACCCCAAGTGGAAAAGCATCCTGGGCGAGATGGTCGCCACCGGCTCCAAGTTCATTGTCGAGACGGGCGACTTGGTGCGCGACGGCGCCGATCTGCAGCAGTGGTGGAACCACATGGAGATGGGCGCGATTCACATGGGCGAGATCGCCTTGATGCCAAGCTTTGGCAACCACGACTCCGACGATGTCCAGGGCGCCTCTGCTGCATTCAACCAGCTGTTTGCCTTGCCGAACAATGAGGCTACCGGCACAGAGGACTTCTACGCCTTTGCCTACGGCAATGCTGTGGTGGTGGCGCTGTCTACGGCGACCTTTGCCGACGCCAGCGGTTTGGCCAAACAAGCCAAGTGGCTGGACGAGACGCTGACCAAGCACGCAGACAAGACCTGGAAGTTTGTGTTCTACCACCACCCCAGCTACACCAGCAGCATCGATTTGAAAATCATTGACCTGAACCATCCCGCCGATGAAAAAAAGCAGAACAGCCACTTCCTGCCGATCTTTGACAAGCACCACGTCGACATCGTCTTTGCCGGCCACAACCACTTCTATGAGCGCTTTGCCCCAATCAAGGGCGGAGCGGTCGTCGGCAACCCCAAGGACGGCACGATCTACGTCACCACCGGCGGGGCGGGCGCCTTTACCTATGACGAGATCAACGTCCTGGGCCTGAAGATCGAGCCCATGAAGATCATCTGTGGCGATGGGGTCTTGGGAATGAGCGGCAAGGCCAAGGGCAGCCAGACCTGCTCTGGCAAGCACCACTTCATGGAGATCAGCATCGCCCAGAACGTATTGACCGCCAAGGTGATCTCTACCGCCGAGCAGAACCTGTCCAGTGGTCCGCAAAACGTCGGCGTCATCGACACCTTCAAGATTGAGAAAGCCCCACCGGCGCCGGGCAGCTGCTCTGGATCGACCTCCGGACCAGACGCCGGCTCGACCGATGGCGGTGCGGCCGACGCCGGCGCTGCAGACGCCACCGCTGATGCAGGTAGTGACACTGGTACCGGCGCTGATTCTGGCGCGGGTACTGGCGCTGATACCGATACTGGCGCTGATACTGGCAAGGCCGACGCGGCAGCCGCCGATGCCAGCGCAGCTGACTTGGCGACCGGGCCCGACGCAGCCACGGCGGACACCGACAGCGCGGCGGATAGCGATCCCAAGGACGTCGCTGCCGACGCCGACAGCACCGCTGCAGCCCCCGATGTCGCCGCCCCCAAAGCGGAAACCGCACCCGCCACCGCCGATACTGGGGGCGGTGGCAGCGTTGGCTCCCCCGACACCGGCATGGCGGGCGGCGGACAGGCCACCCCCAAGGCCAACACAGAGAGCGGCTGCACTGCTAGCCCTGGCGCCGGTGGCAGCCTATGGGCCTTGGCCCTGGTCGGCGGTGCGTGGTGGCGCCGTTGCCGCCGATGACAGCGCAGCAGCCCGGCGCCGCCAGCCAGCCCCTGTCTGAGACGCTGCGCAGCGGTTGGCAGCCGCTGGCGCCGTGGCGACTCAAGCAGGTGCGGGCCGAAGGCGATCAGGCACGGCTGCTGTTTGACCGACCAGATGGCGCCGAGGTGCAGTTTCGGCTGAGCGCCCTGGCGGCGGCGTCGCGGCGCGGACCCTTTGATCTCGAAGAACTAGCGATCGCCTATTTGAAGGGGCCGGTCGATTTTGCCGTCCTGGAGCCGCTGGGCAAGGCGCTACAGCAGCGGCTGCGCGGGCACAATTCCATGGATGTGCTGCGGATTCTTCAGACTGCCCAGGCGCGGCCGGTCCACGGCGAGATTTGGCCGATCACGGCGCCGGCCGAGCGGCTGGCCGGCCTGGTAGAGTTGCTGGATCCGCGGGTGGTGGCAGGGCTTTCGCGCTCGCAGTGGCCAGAGGACCAGGCAGCCAAGGTGCGCCAGCACGGGCTGACCGCCGTGGACCAGCCGCCGAGCCAGGGCGAGCCGCTGCAAGGGCCCGAATTCGTGCCGCCCGATTTTCCCCAGCTGCAAGAAGCTCTTAGCCCTAGCCAGCCCGCAGGCCCTGCCGGCGACTGGCCAGACCGGGCGCGCGCCGCCCTGGTCGATCGGCCGGGGATCTCTGTGCGGCTGGTGGACCTGCTGGGGGCCGACGCCCTGCCGCCGTGGCGCTGCGCCCTGCCGTGGACGCGGCTGGAGCTGTCGCAAGGCGGCTTTGTGGGGCCGTGCTGCGTCGAGTACCAAGCAGAGCGGTTTGCTGCCGAAGGCTCGGCGACCAGCCAGTGGAACGGCAAGGCCATGCAGCGGTTTCGCGCAGAGATGGCCAAGCCCGGCTTGCCGGCGCCGTGCCGCGCGACCTGCCCGGTGTGGCAGGGGCGCTCTGAGCCGGTGGGCGAAGTGCGCATTTCCGGCGGCCCGCAAGCAGCGGTCGATAGCCAGATCCGCACGGTTCAGGCGCTGTTGGCAGGGGCGGTCCACAGCCAGGGCGCACCGCTGGCCGTGTGCTTGACGGCGACTTCCTTCTGCAACTACGACTGCCTGATGTGCCCGCTGGGCGAAGAGGGCCAGCTTTCTGACCAGCTGACGCCGGCCTTCTATGCCGAGCTGCTGCCGATGCTGCAAGGCGTCCAGGTGCTGGAAGTCAACGGCGGCGAGCCCATGGCTTCTCCGCATTTTCGCAGCTTTCTAGAGCAGTTGGACCGCCACTCGCTGCCCCAGCTGCGGGTCAACCTGATCACCAACGGCTCTTATCTGACAGCCAAGCAGTGGCAGCGCCTGCTCAGCGTGCCGTGGGGCAACCTGACCTGGAGCCTGAACGCGGCCACGGCCGAAACCTACCAATTGGTCAACCGCGGCCTGCCCTTTGAGCGCATCCGCGCCAACCTGGACGCCTTGAACGAGCTGCGGCGCGCGGGCGAGGTCGAGGCGCAGGTGACCTACAGCATGGTGGTCCTAAAGCAGAACCTGCACGAGATCGAGCTATTGGGCGAGCTGGCGGCACGGGATGGCGCCAGCGTCCGGCTGATGCTGCCCTTCCGCAACCGCCACAACGCCAGCATCATGACGGACCGCGCGGCAATGGAATCAGCCTTGAAATCCATGCAGAAACTGGCCAGCCAGCTGGTAGAACGCGGCCGCGGCAGAGAGGCCCGCGGGGTGCTGGCCCAGGCGCGGGTGCTGTGGGAGAGGCTGGACCGCGGCTGGCTGGCTGCCCTGTAGCGGCGCGCCCGGCCAGCTACATGGCCGCCAGGACTTGGCGCTCAAATGCCCGCGCATCGCCGCCAAACGCCTGCAGCTCTTCCTTGGAAAACGTCCGCGCGATGGCCGTGCGCGCCACCACAACAGCGCGGTCGGCCACCGCCAGCGTCGCTTCTGCCAGGTGGCTGGCCAGCACAAAGGTGGTTCCCGCGCTGCGCTGCTGCAGAATCCGCTGACGCAAGGCCAGCGCCGAGCGCACATCCAGGCCGGTGTTGGGCTCGTCTAGCAGGACCAGCGGCGCCCCAGACAGCAACGCCAAGCTCAGCGCCGCCTTGTGAGCCATGCCGCCAGACAGGGACTTGACCGGCAGGTCGATGGCGCGGGTCAGGCTGAACACGTCGGCCAATTCGGCAAGCCCGCTGGCGAGGTGCTGCGGATCCAGCTGGCGAAACGCGGCCATCGCCTGGGCATGCTCGCGCAGGCTGGCCAGCGGCGCCAGCGGCGGGCGCTGCGATACATAGACCAGCTTGGCCCGCGCCTGCTCGGGCTGGGCGTGCAGGTCGACGCCGCCGACCGCGATGGTGCCGGCATCGGGCAGCAGCTCGCCGGATAGCAGGCGCATCAGCGTGGTCTTGCCGGCACCGTTCTCTCCCAGCAGCACCAAGATCTCTCCCGTTGCCACAGCCAGCTCTACCTGCTGCAGTACCACGTGGTTGCCGTAGCGCTTGCTCAGGCCGGTGCAGGCCAAGATCGGCCCGCCAAAGCCCTGCCCCTGGGTTTGCGAGGATTCGCTCATGGGTCAGCTCCCAACCGCGGCCAGAGCCGCTCCATAGGCCAGCAGGGCCAGCCGCGGCCACACCGTTCGGTCGCGTGGGATTGGCCAGCGCGGCAGAGACCAGCGCAGCAGCAGCCAGCCCAGGCCGGCCCCGGCCACCGCGCCAACCGCCGCCACCCACCCAGCCAGCCCAGCCAACAGGGCGGGAGCCGCCAGGGCCACCGCCAATTTCTGCTGACCGGCGCGCAGTTGCGTGGGGCTGGCCCCCAGCCAGTGGGCGCACTGCAGGGCCGCCTCGCTGTCCAAGATGGCCGCGCGCACGGCCGAGTACAGGCCAATGGCCGCCCCAAGGCCTGCCAGCGCGGCGGGAAGGGCCTGGGGAGTCGCCCACACCGCGCCCAGCACCGCCAGCCCGGCTGTAGACGCCAGCGACGTCGGCCGCTGCCGGCCCCAGGCCAAGCTCAGCCACCGCGCGGCTGGGTGCTGGGCCGCCGTCCAGGTCAGCCACCCCGGCGGCTGCGGCAGGATCTGCTGTTCAGCAAAGGGGGTTTGGTGGGCCGCCTCTACCTGCAGCAAAGCGGTGTGCAGCAGCGGCGCCACCGCCCGCCGCACGGCACGCACCGACTGCCCCATGGCCAGTGCGGCCAGCACCACGGCTGCGCCCAGCATCGGGACCGACAGTAGCTCAGCGCGCGCCCCCCACACCGCGCTCAGCGCCGCTACAGGCACCAGCGCAGCCACCAGGGCCGCAGCGGGGGCATACAGCAGCGGCGCCGCCTGCGCCGGACCAAACGCACCCCCGCCGGACATCGTCTGCCACAGGTCCTTGGTCGAGCCGGCCATCGCCCCCAGGGCCATCAGCAGCGCCATTGCCCCAAGGCCGTGGGCCAGCACCTGAGCCAGACCGCTGAGCAGTGCCGCCTTGAGGATCGCGTCGTGGGCCGGCGCTCCCTGGGGGGAGCCCAACGCAGCCAGCGCCAGCCCCAACGGAAACGCCAGGGCGGCCAGCAGCGCCCTCCAGCTGAACGCCAGCGTGCGGTCGACCTGAGCCCCGGCTGCCTCGCCCATCCAGCGCCGCGCCGGACCTTGCACCGGCAAGCTGAGCCACTGCAGCAAGATCGCCGGCAGGGGCAGCGCGGCCAGGGCGGCCAGGCGGAAGGCGACGTCGGACTGCTTGATCTGCGGCGCGGTGGCCACCGACTGGCCCAGCCAGAGCCCAGCGCCCACCGCCGCCACCGCCACCGCCGCCAGCCAGCGCGGGGCTATGGGCTGGACCAGCGCTGGGGGCGCAGCCGGGGCCGCAGCGGTATCAAGACGGTTCAAGGGCCCCTCCTTGGCGCCAATCAGGGCGCCACCTGCGCCGATGCCGGCACGACCGAGCGCAGGTGCTCGCGCAAGACGTAAAAGGACTTCTTGCGGAACTCGTGAAACGGTGGCGCGCCCTGCCAGGTCTTGCAGGAATAGGCAGGGGCCGCGGGGATCCACCACTGCTTGGCCTGAGCCGTGCTGCCTGGGGCGGGCAGCGGCGGCGGCAGCGCATCGGCCAAGGCGTGCTCCTGGCCCTCGGTCGTGGTGCCATAGGCCAGCACTGCCACGCCTATCGTCGCCGACTCGCTCAAGGCGATCTGGGTCGGGTGGCTGCCGTTGTCGTCGACCACGAGGCGGCTGCTGGGATCGGCGAAGTTGAGCAATGCCCAGGGAATTCGCAGCTCTAGCGTACCTTGCTCGCGGTCAAACCAAAAGCTGCTGTGGGTGCGCTGATCTTCGGGTCCGGTGTCCAGCCGCCCGACTTCGTGGACCCACCGCGGCGCCAGCACGACCTGGGTGGCCGGAGTGCTGGCGGTAGCGGGCTTGGTCCACACGTAGCGGTCATTGCTGAGCCATCGAACCAGCTGAAACTCGCCCGCGTCATTGGCCACGCTGCGGTACTTCTGCCAGGTCTCGCGAACGCGATAAGCCAGGCCAAACAAGTCATAGGGTCGGTCGACCAGCAGCTGCACGTCCGTGTCGCTGTGGATGACGATCTGAAACTCGACACGCCGCTCTACCTGCACATGGCCCGCTGGGTCCAGCCGGCTGTCGCCGCGCTGGGGGTCCACGGTGTCCAGGGCGATGGCGTAGTCGACCTTGCCCCACTCGACCTTGCCGTTGCCGTCGGGATCCAAGCTCTTGACTGCAATCAGCAAGTGCAGGTAGCCCGCGTCGCTGTCCACCGTCACCGACTGCAGCTGCCGCATGTCATCCCAGCCATCGCCCAGCGGCGACGCCGGCGCCGTGGACTTGGCCAACAGCGGAGCCTTGGCCTGCCAGTCGCTGCCGACCTTGCCATCGATGGCATGAAAATCCTCTGGGCTGCCAGGGCGCAAGGCGATCAGACCAAAGTGCTGGGCCGGGTTGACGGCGTTGAACCAAAGGTGCTGCTGACTGGGCGGTGGAGCAAGCGCGTCACTCACGGCCGAGCGGCGAAACCACTCATCAATGATTCCATTAAGAAAGAAGCCATTGCTGCCCACCTGCACCGCGGTCCGGGCGATCTTCAGGTCGGCCCAGCCCTGCATCCACTCGTCGTGGCCGCCAAAGTGCAGGCCCTGAGGGGAAAAACGCCCGCAGCCAAGCGAAGCTGGAACGCCGCTGCCCCCCACCAAGAACGCCACGTCTTTGTGCACGGCGCGCAGCTGGGTCAGGTAGCCCAGCAGGGGATTGGCCCCATCGGCGTCGGCCACTGCAGCGTACTCTGGCTGATACATCAGAAAATCAGGCGCATAGGGCGCTACCTGGTACGAGACAAACATGCCAGCCTTGAACTTGGCGGTCGGCCCCACCTTGCGCGGGTCCAGCACGTAGGCATCGGCATCCGATAGGGGAGGTGCAGGCTCCGAGGGGTGCTGGATGGGGTCCAGCTTGGGGCCATTCTCCAAGCCGATGGGATGCTGGGTCTGGTAGCGGGCTTGCTCCAGCTCAGCCAGATAGTCCATCAGCTCTGCGAGCATGCCTTCGACCGCGTGGCCACCGTTGGCGCCAAAGTAGGCTCCTGCGTAGGTCCCCAGCTTGGGGTCTGGGTGCTTGGCCAGGGTCACCGCCACCGTCTGCGGCTCCAGCTCGCGCCCCACAACGTAGCCCAGCAGCCACGGCGACACGTCGGCATCAAACAGCCCAAAGGCGCGACCGTAGTGGAGGGGCTGCTGCGCAGACGGCTCGGCGATCAGCCGCTGGCCGCGCACCACGTAGACGACCTTGCTGATCTCGTCGCGGTTCCAGGCCCTGACCAGCGGGTGCAGGTAGTCGCCGGTGCCTTCCAGCTCAGCCTTCTCAACGGGTTCTAGAATCCATGCGCCCTGCAACAGAAACAGCGGCTGGTCTTGGTGGTACAGGTTCCACTTGCGCAATTCCTGATAGAACGCAGGGGTCTGCACGGTGTTGACCTGCACAGCATTGGCGCCCAGCTCCGCCGCCGTGGCCAGCCAGCGGCCCACCTGGTCGCGGGTCGCCAGGTGCTCGCCCGCCGAGTGCCCCGGCAGCGCCATGCCAAAATTGACGCCAAGGGGCCAGAAGGGCGCAAACACCTTGCCATCCTTGGCAATCTCAAAACCCTTGCTGGTAGCGCGGAATTGATAGCGGTGGCGCAGCAGCGGCGTGCCATCGGCTGAAAAGGCCGGAGCCTGCTGTTCTTCTTGCTGGCACGCGCTGAGCGCGGCAACGACCAGCCCCAGCACTGCGGCCCACCGCGCCGGCCAACGCCAAGCGCAGGGCGGCTGCCCCCCTCTCCCCTGCGAATCGCCAATGCTGAAAGGCCGGGCCGTCATGGCGCCACGATAACACGCAGGCCGGCCTCGCGCTAAACCAGCCCCCAGGGCTTTGTCAACCAAGTCTGAGTCCTGGGCTTTTTGGCAACGCCGCCGCAACAGAGCCGGGGTTGCAGCGAGCCGCAGCTGTGGCACTCTGCCGCCGTGGACTCGCTCGCCGCCAAAAACCCGCCCGCCCGACTGACCGCCCCGGCGTGGCTACTGCTGGGGCTGCTGGTGGCATTGGCAGCCGTGCCGGTCAGCGACCCAGACGCCGTCATGCATGCCTCGATTGGCCGGTGGATGGTCGAACACCGCTCGCTGCTGCCCACCCCTGATCCGTTTGTGTGGACCGACGCCGGCGCCGACCACCAGCACGAGTGGGCCGCGCAGCTGCTGATAGGCGCCCTGATTCAGGCGTTTGACCTACAGGGCCTGCGCGTCTTTGCGGCGCTGCTGGCGGGCCTGTGCGGCTGGCTGGTGTGGCGGGCTCTGCGCTTTCACGGCGCCGATTTGCCGCGGGCGACGGCTGGGCTGGGCCTGTGGATGGTGTTGGTCGAGCCGCACCTGGCCCCGCGGCCGCACCTGCTGGGCTGGGCGTTTGCCGTCGCCGTGCTGGCCTGGGGCTTGGGCGATCCGCGGCCGTGGCGCCCGCGGCGCTGGCTGCTGTGGCTGGTGGTCACGGCGTGCTGGGCCAATTTCCACAGCAGCGTGCTGATTGCGGTGGCCTACGCCAGCCTGCACTGGCTGGCTACTGCTGTGGCGCAGTGGAAAGCCTCTGGAGGGCGGGGATTTTCAGCCTCTTTGCCCGTGCGAGAGGCGACCTTGCGCTGGACGGTGATCGCAGCTGGGGCGCTGCTGCAGCCGCTGGGCCCCGGTCTGGTCCGGTACGTGCTGGCTTCGCAGGCCATTGGTCGGTGGTCAGACGAGTGGCTGCCGCTGCTGCGCGCCGACGTCTGGGCCCAGCGGCCGGCGGTGCTGCTGGCTTTTGTCGGTGTCGCCGGGGCTGTGGCCCACCAGGCCTGGCGCAGCCGCCGCACCCAGCCCATCTCCTGGCGATTTCCCGGGCTGCTGGCGGCCCTGTTCAGCCTGGCCCACGCGGCCGCCACCCGGCGAATGACAGTGTTTGTGGTGGTGGCGCTGCTGTGGTGGGTCCAGCGGAGCCCTCAAAACGCTGAGGCTTCTGACCTGGCACCGGCGGATGCCCGGCCGCTGCTGCGGAGCCGCGGCTTGGCGTGGCTGGCGGCGGCGCTTGCCGGTCTAGCGCTGGGACCGATGACCCTGACCCTGCAGCAGCCGGGGCCCTTGCTGGCAGGGGCGTTTCCCCAGCTGGCAAGCACATTTCTGCAGGCCACCGAGCTGCAGGGGCGGCTCTTCAACCCCGATCCGTGGGGCGGCTGGCTGGCTTGGCAGCTGGCACCGCGCCAGAAGGTCTTCTTGGATGGGCGCATTCTGCTATCCGGTTCCCAAGTCGTGGCGGATCTGGTAGCCTTGCAGGCCCGCGGACCTGGAGTGGACGCCGTTTTTGCCAGGTATGATCTTGAGTTACTTGTTCAGCGCACCCGCGACTTCCAGCTCGTGCCGCCGCCCGATCCTCGGCAGTGGCGGCTGGCCTGGTGGGACCGCCAAGCGATGGTGCTGGTTCGACAAGGCGGCCCGCACTGGCCCGCCAATCTCCAGCGGCTCTGCCAATTCTATGCCGATCGTCAGCAGTTGCGGGATCATGCCCAGCTACCCGCCGCTTGGCCCGCCCAGCGCCAGCTGCCCAGCGCAGTGGCCAACTGCCCGCTCTGAGCCGCTCATGGCTCGACCCTTTGGAGCCTGGAGCCCTTAATGAAGCGAAAGAATTTCGGTGGCATGTACCAGTTCGCCGTGGAAACGGCGGAAGACCTGCAGCGCTTGGCCGAGCTGGACCGAGCCCTGTGGGCGGCGACCTCAGCACCGCTGCGCGACTTGCACTGCGATCCGCAATTTCTCCTTGCCATGGACACCGAAGGCGCTGGCCGGATCCGCGTAGCCCAGGTGCTGGACGCCTGCAGCTGGACGCTAGAGCGGCTTCAAGACACCGCAGGGGTGCTGGCCGGCAGCGACGTGCTGGCCCTGGCATCACTGGCCCCCAACGCCGCCGGTCAAACGCTGCGCCACGCGGCCGCCCACCTGCTCAGCGAGCTGCGCCTCAGCGGACAACCCACCGTCAATCTTGCAGAAGTCCGGACTTTTCGCGCAGCCTATGCCACCAGCCTGGCCAACGGCGACGGCGTGGTCCCGCCGGCGGCCCTAGCCGATACCGACATCGCCGGCCTTGCCCAGGCCGTCTTGGACACCGTCGGCGGGCGGGCCGACGTCGGTGGCAGCCAGGGCGTTGGGCGGCAAGAGGTCGCCCAATTCCAGGCCGGTGCAGCAGCGTGGCTGCAGTGGCGCAGCGCCGGCACCGCGGCCGAGGTGTTGGGAGCCGACACGGCCCTGGCCTACCAAGCCCTGCAAGACATGGCCCAGCCTCTGGCCGACTACTTCGCGCAGTGCGATCTGCTGGCCCAGCAGCGTCCGACCGAGACGCCGCAGCTGCTTGCCCCAGAGCCGCTGTGGAGCGCCGGCAGCAGCTCTATTGACGCCTTCCTGCAGCAAGCGCCGCTGGCTACCCCCAATCCCCGCGGCGAGCTGCCGCCGCTGGAGCAGATCAACCCCTGCTACTCCGCGCGCGTGGAGGCGCTCTACCAGCACCTGTTGGCGCGGATCCCGGCGCTGGCCCAGCACCCGCTGACCCGCAAGGTGTGGCAGCAAACGCTGGCCTTTTTGCAGCCCTACGCTGACTGGCGCAGCGCCGAGCCCAAAGAGCCCTATGCCGCGCTTGGCGAAACCCAGCTGGCCCAGCTGCTGGACCCAGCCCTGGTAGAGCGCCTGCTTGCGGCTGTGGCCATCGACGAAGCCGCAGCGCCGGGCGTGCAGGCCGTAGCTGACGTCGAGCGGCTGGTCCTCAACCAGCAAAATCTGGTGGCCCTGGCCAATAACTTTGTCAACTTCAGCGCCATCTACAACAACGACAAGCGCGCGCGCCGCGCCCTTATCGACACCGGCAACCTGGTGATCGACGGCCGCCAGCTCAGCTTTTGCATCCGCGTCGAAGGCCGCGATGCCCACAAGAAGGTCGCCGCCGACAGTCTTTGCTACCTGCTCTATGCCGACATCCTGGCCAAAGAAGGCGCCGAAGTCGTGTACCGCATCGCGGCGCCGGTGACCTCTGGCGAGCGCGGCCGGCTGCGGGTAGGCAAGCGCGGCCTGTTTGTCGACAACCACAACAAGGAGTTCGACGCCATCGTCGTGGACATCCTAGAGAACCCCATCTCGGTCAAAGAGGCCGCGGTGGCGCCGTTTCGCCGGGTTGGCAAGATGGTGTCAGAGAAGATGGAGCAATGGCTTGGCTCGCAGCAGGCCGACGCCGAAAAGGGCCTGACGACCCACACAGACAAAGCCGTGCAAGGGGCTCAGCAGGCCGGCAACACCCTGATCAAAGAGAGCAAAGATCTGCAAATCACCGCGGCCCAGGCAGCCAAACCCGCCGAGGCCAAGCCCGCCGACCCCAAAGCAGCGGCCAAGCCTGAGGCAGACAAGCCCAAGGAGGGCATCAACGCCAACACCCTGATCCTGGGCGGCGGCATGGCGCTGGCGGGAGTCGGGGCCCTGATGGCTAGCGTCATCTCGATGCTAACCACCTGGAACGGCTGGCTGGCGATCTTTGGCGTGATTGGACTCGTCGCGGCCCTGTCTGGCCTGCTGGGCTGGCTCAAGCTGCGCCGCCGCGACATGAGCCTGCTGCTGGAGGCCAACGGCTGGGCCGTCAATGCCGAGATGAAGGTCACCCGGCGCATCGCGCAGCTGTTTACCTGGGTGCCCGCTGATCCTGAGGGAACTACGGTCGATCGCTTTGACAGCCTGGCCGGCTTGACAGCGGCTCAAGACAAGCGCCGACAGCGCAACGTGATTCTGCTGGCGCTGCTGTTGGCGGCCTGCGCGGCGGCGGTGGTGGGGCTGCGGTACTACGGCGTCGTGTAAGGGTCCCCTAAAATACATAGTGATTTTGAACCTTTCACTACCGCCAGAGCTCTTCTCGCGCTGGCGGGCCCCCGCGCTTGGCGTATGACGCTCATGTGACTGAGACGAACGTTCCAGGTCTGCCCTGCGGCGGCGTTTCGGGCTATGGTACGGCCAGCGGAGGGGACACGGTCCCTGCAGCGCAGCGGAGAGCCAATGAACACAGATTTTCAGACTCAGTTGACCAAGAGCATTCTCTTGCTCACCCCAGGGATGCTGCTGCTGGGGCTGCTAGGGGTGCTGGGCTTGCTGATGATGCTTGAAAAGCTGGGCCTCTTGGGCAGTTCGACGCCGCCCGCCGCCCCCAAGCCTGCAGACACCGCCGCGCCTGCGAGCACCCCACCGGCTAACCCGACCCCGTAGCTAGCCTGCGCCGCCACGCCGTTCAGGATGCCCCCGCTCGGCGTGACCACCGCAAAGTGGCGATGGCACCGGCTGACCTTGGCCGCACCGACCACCAGACCGTGAGACAGGGAGACAGGCCATGTTCTTGGACAGACTCTTGGGCCGTTTGGCCTCAAGCGAAGACCGCGCACTGCTGCAGCAGCCCACCATGCGGGTCCGCCTGCGCGTCATGGCGCGCACCACGGCCCGATACTTCTGGTTGTACCTGATTTTGCTGGTTGTCTCGCTGGCCTGGGTCAGTGCCTCCGGCATGGATGTGTACCACAAGACCGAAGCACCAGAGTTCTGCTCTGGCTGCCATGAGATGGGCATCAACTTTGACACGTGGGCCAATTCGCGCCACCACTCGATTCGCTGCATTGACTGCCATGCCAAGCCGGGACTGACCGGCTGGGTAGCGGCCAAGGCCGGCGGCGTGGCCCAGCTGTATACCCACTTGACCGCCAAGTCGATCAACGTGGAAGAAATCGAGCTCAAGCAGAAGCACATGGACATCGTCAGCGCCAACTGCGGCCGCTGCCACACCGGTGCGACCCGCCTCATCGAGCGCGACGGCCGTCGCATCGCCCACGACAAGCACGCGGATGCCGGCGTCGCTTGCATCCAGTGCCACACCGGCCGGGTCGCCCACCCCGATGCCAAAGACGCCAAGATCACCTTTGTGGGCCTTGCCGACACCGACACCTGCTTTAAGTGCCACGACGGCAAGACCAGTTTTGCCAGCCCCAAGGGCGCCGTCCAGGTCTTTGGCACCGGAGACGAGCAGGCCTGCAAGAACTGCCACCCCGACTCGACCCATGCCGTGGCCCACTTTGGCGACAAAGCGGCGACCAAAAAGGCCTGT
>CAIXGW010000060.1 GCA_903919145.1 uncultured Myxococcales bacterium | reverse complement strand
GGGGTACTAGGAGCCTGTGGGGATAATCCCCGCCAGGCTCCGTGCCATTTTGCGTTTTTTTCAGTCGGGCAAGAAATATTGGAAGTGAATGCCAATATTTCGCCCGCCTGGGCGCTCGCAAGACGATCGCCCTAGGACCCTGTCGGATGCTGCGGCTGATTCAATAGTTTTAATGAGTTATCCCTAGGCGACGGCATTACTCCGACAGGCTCCTAGGAGCGTGTTGGGACAGTCCGCCGTCAGCTCGCTTGCCTAATTGTCGTGAAAGACATTGCCCAGCGCGTTGTCGGCAAAAGTGTTGGCGGTGTCGATGTCGGCATTGGTCTTGGCCGAGCCGGTCAGCCACAGGCCGTAGCCAGCGCCGTGGCGCAGCGTGCAGTTCTTGACCGATAGCGTGACGCCGTGACTGTCGGCCTTGGCGGTGACCAAGCCCTTGTCCATGTTGGACTTGACGCCGCTGCCACCATATTCCAGGGTAGCGTACTCCAGCTGATTGGCGGTGTTGTTACTGCTGCCAAAAAGCACGGCGCTCCAGAATCCCGCCTGCTTGGTGGCGCCGGTCAAGGTGATGGGTTTGGCGGCGGTGCCCACGGCGTGCAGGCCCGAGTCGTCGCCAGAGACGCCAATCCACACGCCGGCGTCCATGACCAGCGTGACCCCGGGGTCCAAGGTCCAGACCACTGGCTTGGCGGCCTTGCCGTTGACTTGCAGGTTGTTGTCCAGGTGGTAGGGCACACCAAGGTCGTGCCAACTGGCCGTCTTGTCGATCCAGTCGGCGTCCACGCTGACTTCATCCAGGTCGTTGCCGGTGTACGTCGAAGTGGTGTCTAGCTGCCAAACGGCGGTCGAGCCCACGCGCATTGGCCCCAACCCACTGGTCGTAAAGGTATTGCTGGCAAAACCCGGCAGGACCGTGCTGCCGGTCAGCGTCGCTGCAAAGCCCTGGCACTTCTGCACTGTCACGTGGCTGAGGGCCAAGGTAACGCCATGGCTATCGGCAGTGGCGCGCAGGCAGGCGCCAAATTTGTCGTGGGCTGTAGAGCCGCCATGCTCAATCGTGACCCATTCCAGGCGGTTGGCTGGGTTGTTGCTGCCGTTGAAGACCAGGTAGTCCCAGCCGCCGCGCTCGGCCACCTCGCCGGTCAGGCGAATCGGGGCCGCCTGGGTGCCCACGGCTTGCAGCGCCGCAGCGTCGCCATTGATCGAGATCCACGAGTCTTTGGCCATGATGAGCGTGGTACCAGCGGCCAGTGTCCACGGCACGGCCACATTGGTCGGCCCGTTCAGGTAGTAGGGGACGTCCAGCGCCGACCACGCCGCGTGCTGGCTCAAGCCGCCGGTGTTGACAAACACCCGGTCGACAGTGTTGCCTTTGTAAGTCGAAGTGTTGTCTAGGTAACCGACGGCGTTGATGTCGGCCATTGCCGGCCCCAGGGTGTTGGCGGTAAAGGTGTTGTGGTCAAATTGCGCCACCTTGACGCTGCCGACCAAGTACAGGCCGTAACCCTGGCTTTCGCGCACGGTCACATGTTGCAGGTCCAGCCCCACGCCCGCGCTGTCGGCCGTGGCCTTGATGCCAGCGGCCTTGCTGTCGGCCTTGGTGGCGCCGGCGTACTCGACCGTGACGTAGCTCAAGCTACTGCTCTTGCTTGCAGTTCCATCAAAGCGCAGGCCATTCCATGCGCCGCGGGTCTTGGCCAAGCCGGTCAGCAGGATGGGGTTGGCGGCGGTGCCCTGGGCCTTGAGCGCCCGGTTGCCGCTGATCAGCAGCCCGGTGTTTGCCTCAAAGCGGATCGTCACTCCCGCAGCCAAAGTCACGGTGACGCCGTCGGTGATGCTGGGCGTTTTTGCCGCCAGATAGCAGCCTTTGGGCACCGTGGTGTCGACGTTGAACTGTTCGGCCAGTGCCACGCAGGTCTGTGGCTCGTCGCTGGTGGCCGTCGAAGTCTCGCAACCGGCAAGCGCCACCAGAAAAGATGCGCCAACAAGCCAATGGAATAACTTCATATTTTCTCCTTCCTCGCAGGACCACGGGCCGTCGAAGCAACGGTGGCCCGTGTCGCGCGCTCCCGGCGCTGCATGAGGCGCAGGGCATTCCGCAGCGACTTAGGACGGAGGCGGGTCCTGGTCAAGGGAGGCTGGCCTGCTGGCCGGTGCAAGGCCAGGCCACTACTTATTTGCTTGATCTACCGTGTTGTTCAGAATGCACCTTTCCCTAGGAGCCTGTCGGGATAATCCCCGCCAGGCTCCGTGCCATTTTGCGTTTTTTTCAGTCGGGCAAGAAATATTGGAAGTGAATTCCAATATTTCGCCCGCCTGGGCGCTCGCAAGACGATCGCCCTAGGACCCTGTCG
>CAIXGW010000059.1 GCA_903919145.1 uncultured Myxococcales bacterium | reverse complement strand
CTATGCAAACCGAGCTGTTGACAAAGCCTTGGCTGCGCAAAATCGGCGGAGATGGCGGCGACGATCTTTACGCGATCGACGAAGTGCCCGCCCACCGCGCCGCCCAGATCCGCGCCGAGTGGCCGACCCTGCTGCAGCGCGCACCTCCGCAGCCACAGGTCGCCATCCGGGCCTTGGACGGCGCCGGCACTGAGCAAGCCGCCCTGACCGACCACAGCGCCGCCACCAGCTGGTCGCCCACCCAGGGCTTTGGCAAGACCGCTCTGACGCTTAGGTTTTCTGCAGCCCAGGTCTGCGGCCTGTGGATGGACAGCCGCCGCCAGCCCCACCGCTTCGCCCGCGGGCTGCGCATCCATGCCCAGCTCGGCCAGCAGCCGCCGCAGCTGATCGTCGACCAGACCAGCCGTCAGCCGCTGCCGTGGCTGACCCAAGCCCCGGCGCGCAGCTTTGACGCGGTGCAGTGGCCCGCGGTGCAAGCCGACACATTGCTGGTCGAAGTGCCCACCGGCGATGGCGATGCCCGGCTGGAGTGGGCCGAGCTGATGGTCCAGGGCTGTCAGCCGTGAAGGCCAAGCAAAATTAGGGCCTTTCTGGCCGATTGACGCGGCCGCCTGCTCGCGTCATCGTGTCGTCCTTCCCGTCACCCGCCGCGAGGCCGCGATGTATAGCCCCCTGCAGACCCGCCGCGGCCGCCTCAGCACCTTGTTCTTTCTGTACGTAACAGAAGGAATTCCCTTGGGTTTTGCCGCCACCGCCATCGCTACAGAAATGCGCCGCCGCGGTCTGGGTCCCGCGGCCATTGGCAGCTTTATCGCGGCCTTGTACTTGCCTTGGGCCTGGAAGTGGGCCATCGGGCCAGTGGTCGACGTGGTCTCTTCGGATCGCTGGGGCCGCCGCCGCACCTGGATCCTTGGCGCTCAACTGGCGATGGTGGCGACGCTGCTGGCGGCCATGACCGTAGACATCACCAGCCAAATTGGTCTGTTTACAGGGCTGATTCTGCTGCACAATGTGTTTGGCGCTACCCAGGATGTGGCGATTGACGCCTTGGCGTGCCACGTCTTGCCCGAGCAGGAGCGCGGCGTGGCCAACGGCCTGATGTTCGGCGGCGCCTACCTGGGCCAGACCATCGGCGGGGCGGGGGTGTTGCTGGCCCGCGACTACCTCAACCAGCAGGTGGGCCCGCTGCGGGCCTGGCAGGCCAGCTTTGTCCTGGTCTCGCTGGTCATTTTGGCCGTCACCGTGCTGGTGGTGTGGCCCCTCAAAGAGCCAGCCTATCCGCCGCGTCAGGCGGTCGTCGGCTCGGCGCTTGCACACATCGCCAAGGAGATCAGTGCCTTTCTGCGCAGCACCTGGAGGGCGTTCAGCGGCTCGCGGGCGGCGGCGGTCGGGGTGGCCTATGCGCTGCTGCCGGCTGGGGCCATGGCGCTGTCTATGTCGCTCGGCTCCAACCTGACGGTAGAGCTGGGCTTGAGCGATGGCGAAATTGCCAACCTCAACCTCTGGGGCACCGTCATTGCGGCTGTCTGCTGCGTCATTGGCGGCTACATCTCTGACCGCCTGGGCCGCCGCCGCATGCTGGCCTTCTACCTGCTGGCGACGCTGGTGCCGACGCTGTGGCTGGCCTGGCAGCTGCACAGCCACGGCTGGCTGATGCCAATCGCCTTGGACGCGCCCAATCGACCCGCGGTGCCTGCGCAATTGCAGACCGCTCTGTGGGTGGCCAGCCTGGCGTTTGCCGTGCCGCAGGGGCTGATGTACGGCACCCGCACGGCGCTGTTCATGGATGTGACCAGCCCAGCCGTAGCTGCCACCCAATTCACCGCCTACATGGCGCTGATGAACGTGACCATCAGCTACACAGCCAAGTGGCAAGGCTGGGCGGCCGAGCGCTGGGGCTACCCCGCCACCATGGTCGTCGACTGCGCTGTCGCCTTGATCGGCTTGCCGCTTTTGCTGTGGATGGTCAAACCAGCCTCAGCGGGCACTGCAGACCCCACCTAAGTGGTCCCTTCTCAAAGAGGCCCTTGCGCTCCCCCAGATGGTAGAGTAGGTTGCCTCCATCCCTTGGTCGCTTGCGTCGGTTGGCGCACCCTCTCCGAAGGAAGAACGGCAGCGACCAGCTGCTTGTTCACCCCTAGCGCGTAGCCATTCGGTTGCGCGCCCTGCCTGTCGGCCCGTCGGGTCGCTGGAGGCTACATGCCAAATCGTCGTCAGTTTGACCACATCGGTAACTTCAACTTCAAGATCGAGATCGAAGGCGTCACCCAGGGTGCGTTCCGCAACGTGGAAGGCCTCGACAGCGAGACCGAAATCATCGAGTACCAGGACGGCGACGACATCGTGCTGCGCAAGCGCCCGGGTCGCACCAAGTACTCCAACATCACCTTCAAGCGCGGCTACATCAACAACACCGAGTTGTGGGAGTGGCGCAAGGCGGTGGTCGAGGGCAAAGTGCAGCGCAAGTCGGGCTCGGTCATCCTCTGCGCCGACGACGGCACCGAAGTCATGCGCTACAACTTCTTTGAAGGCTGGCCGACCAAGTGGAAGGGCTTCACCCTCGACGGCAAGGGCACCGACGTCAACGTCGAAGAGCTCGAACTGGCCGTCGAGAAGCTCGAGCGCGGTTAAGTCACCCTTCAGCGCAGCCGGGCCTTCGCCGTCCGCTGAGCTGGGTGTAGCTTGGTAAATACATCGCCAGCGAGTTCCTTGTCGGGGGACTCGCTGGCGGTGTGCTTTTTGGCTGCCAATTTGTGCGCGGCCCTGCGCTGCTAAGGCTTGCGCTTGAACAACCACCACCGCCAGCTGACGATGTGGGGCGAGACGTCCAGCAGCAGGCGATCGCCTTGGACGCAGTAGGCTGCACTGATTTCTGTGCTAATTTTCAGAGTCTTGCCCCCAACGATGGCATAGGGCGCCTGCTCCTTGCCGCCTTCTTTGGGCACCTTGGCCAGGCACGTGCAGAGGTTGCCAGCCACAGCGTCGGGACCGAATTGGCACGTCATGATGTCGGGTTTGCTCATGGCGGTGCAGGCGGCCGCGGGGTCCAGGCCGGGCTTGACGGCTTGCAGACACGCTGGCGAAAACGTGTAGGTCGTCTCTGCGTACCCGCCGAAGTTCATCAGCATCTGCCCATCGGCAAAAGAGATCTCGCCGGTATCGACCAGCTGGCCCTTGACGGTACCCCCGGGCGGCTGGCAGGCGGGCAGGTTGTCATAGGGGTGCTCAAACAGCGCCGCTGCGGCAGTGGGGTCTTCTGGGCAGAAGTCGACCACCGTCCACGTTGTACCCTCCAGCTGGCCTCCGCAGGCCGGCTCCGCTGCAGCTGGACACGCCCAACCTCCTGTCCACACTTCTGAACCTGCCGGCCCAGCGTCTTGAACCTCGCCAGTCGTTTCCAGCGCGTCCTGCGGTGCCGTGTCTGCACCCTGCGGCCCGGCGTCCGCATCGCCTGCGCCGCTGTCCAGCGCTGCATCGCCGCCCACCGCAACCTCGGTGTCGACCACGGCGTCTGGCCCGGCAGCTGTGTCCGCTGCAGTTCCGGGCTGAGCCGCAGGGTCTCCGCCACAACCGGCCAGCGCCCCGAACGCCCACAGAAGCGCAATTGCCGCAATTCTCGAAGTCATCTCATGTCCTTTCAGGAGGGTCCCCCTGCTGTCGCGCTACTGGCACGCACCGGCGGTGCAGAGCTTGCCGCCGCCGCACTGGGTGCCGTCGGGCAGGTTGGCGTAGATGCAGCCTACGGTCTTGCTGCAGGTCTCGGCGGTGCACGGGTTCTTGTCGTCGCAGAGCACCGGCTTGGCCAGGCAGGAATTGCTGGCGCTGGCGCAGGTGTCGCTGTGCGTGCAGGCGTCGCCATCGGTGCATAGCGCGCCGGCAGAAAACGCCAGGCTGCAGGCCCCGGTGTTGGCAGTGCAGCTGAAGATGTGGCAGCCCGAGCCCAGCGCCGAGCCGCAATTGCCAAAGCCAACCTCCTGGCACAGGCCCGCGGCGGCGCAGTCTTCGTGCAGAAACGGCGTAGTGCGCAGCAGCCAGCCGCGCTGGGCGGTGCCATCGTGCCAGGTCCCGGTGGCGGTTACCTTGCCAGGACCGGTCTGAGCCAGGCTATAGAAGTTGTCACTGCCCGCACTGGCATAGGTCCGCGTAGTCAGCGGCTGCCCCAGGGCATCCAGGCGCAGCAAGAACAGGTCGTCTGGAGCGTTGCCGGCAGCCAACGGGTTGTACTGGCCGCCCAAGAGCGCCGTACCGTCGGCGAGCCCAAGAATCGCCGTGCCGATCTCATGGCTGCCGCTGGCCATTTGCAGATTCTTGCTCCACTGCAGGTTGCCCTTGAGGTCGAACCGCGCCAGCAGGATGTCCTCATATTGGTAGCTGGACAGGGAGCTATACACCACGCCCGCCGCCAAGTAGCCGCCCAGTACCCGCGTTACAGCGCGAAAGGCATGGTCTCCGTTCGGCCCTTGCGGCAGGACAGTGGCCGTTCTGCTGGTGGGCAATAGGTCTGCGCCCTGCAGCAAGAACAACGGCTCATAGTAGTAAGCCGCCCCGGGCTTGGGTGTCTTGCCCACCGCGACCACTGACTTGCCATCGTGGGCCAGCGTCACCGCGTACAGCCACGCGCCACCTTGGAACTCGTCTACCGCAGCGGTTTGGCCAAACGCCAGATCCACGGCAGAAAACACTGCAAGCCAGCCCCAGTCAACAGCTTTGCCGGGCTGGGTGCGTGAACCGACGGTCAGGTAGTCGTTGCTGGCCGGCCGATAGACCGCCGCGTGGGTATAGGCGGTAAATCCCTTGATTTCCTGGCTGGTCACCGTGACTATCGCCCCTTTGGCATCGACCCGCGCCATCGTCGGCCGAGAGGCGTTGGTCTGCAGGACCACGTCCAACCCGCCAAGGGAATTGGGAAAACCCTGGATGGCGACCTTGGCATTGTCGTTCCCCACCGCGATTGAGCTTTGCTGCCACAGCCACTGCCCGGCCATGGTGCCGCGCGCCACCCCTGCTGTCGTCGGGCTGTTGCCCAGGTTGGTGTTCAGGCCACCGTAGACGAGCATGTGGTCGCTGGCTACGTGGACGCCGCGGACATGGACCTTGGGCGTCGCCGTTGGCCCTGGCCCAGTGATCAACACCCCCAGCGCCGTGGTCGCGCCAGCCTTGCAGGTGCCGGCCGTGCAGACATCATCCAGGGTACAGCCTTTGGTGCTGCAGCTGGCCTGATTGGCATAGTGGTAGCACCCGGTGGCCTTGTCGCAGGCGTCGTCCGTGCAGGCATTGCCGTCATCGCACGACTTCAGCGTGGCAAATCCGCAGACCCCGCCAGTGCACAGCTCGCCTAGGGTGCACGGGTTGCCGTCATCGCAGCCGCAGCCGCCGCTGCCGCCCTGGCACTGGCCGTTGCCGCATGCATCCTTGATGGTGCAGGGGTTGCCATCGTCGCACGCATCACCCGCGGGCGTGTTGAGGCACCCTTGCTTGAGGTCACAGCTGTGCACGGTGCAGACGTTGCCGTCCTCACAAGCGCTGGCGCTGCCCGGCAGGTACACGCAGCCAAAGGGCTCCTGGCAGCTGTCGGTGGTGCAGGCGATGCCGTCGCTGCACAGCTTGAGGAGGCCTACGCATTGGCCGCCGAGGCAGCCGTCTTTCTCGGTGCAGACCTTGCCGTCTTCGCAGAGGCCGCTGACCGGTGCCTGGGCGCACTTTCCGCTCTTGGCTTGGCACATCGCCTTGCTGCATGAGGTGTTGTCGACCGTGGGGCAGGTAATTAGCGTAGATGGATTGAGCTTGCAGCTCGGCTTGCCCCCAGCGTTGCCGCCGCCGGTCTTGTCGCAGTACAGCGTGCCGTTGCACAGGTCGCCGTCTTCCAGCTTGGCGCAGTCGGAATCCTGAACGCACTCGCAGGCTTGTTTGAGGGTCACCTCGCAAGTGCCCAGGGCACACCAGCCGCCGGCCGAGCACACCGAGCCGTCGTCGCACTGGTTGCCCTGGTGGGCTGGCTGCATGCCGCAGCCGCCGGTCTTGGGATCGCATTGATTGGTCAGGCAATTCTCGTCAAAACCGTTGGCGCACGCTACCACCGTCGCTGGATTGACCTCGCACTTGCTCGAATTGGGGTTGCAGAACAGCTTGCCGTTGCACAGGTTGCCGTCCTCCTTGGCCGCGCAGTCGCCGTCCTTCTGACACTCGCAGACGTTGGCTTGACCGACGCAGCTGCCGGCGGAGCACAGACTGAGCGCGGTGCAGGCGTTGCCGTCGTCGCAGGCGGTGCCGTCTTTGGGCAGGCCAATCTCTTTGCACTTTCCGGTCTTGGGGTCACAGACGTCGGCCAGGCACGCCAGGTCGTCGTCGGTGTTGCAGCTGACCACTGTGGCCGGGTTGGTGCGGCACTTCTTGGCCTGCACGTCGCAGTACAGGGTGCCGTTGCACAGGTTGCCGTCGTCTTTCGCTTGGCAGTCTGCGTCCTTCTGGCACTCGCAGGTGTTGACGGCGCTTTGGCACTGCCCCTGGTCGCAGGCCTCGTTGGGGGTGCAGGGGTTGCCATCTTCGCAGACCTTGCCGTCTTTGAGCGGCAGCAGATAGCACTTGCCTTCCTTGGGGTTGCAGGTGTTGCGCAGGCACAGGGTGTCGTCCACGGTCTGGCAGGTGACGACCGTAATCGGGTTGACCTGGCACTGCGCCGTGGCCTTGTTGCAGAACAAGCTGCCGTTGCACAGGTTGCCGTCTTCAAAGCTTTTGCAGTCGCTGTCTTTCTTGCAGTAGCAGGTGTTGGCGCCGCCTTGGCACAGGCCCGTGTCGCAGAAGTCGCCGGTGGTGCAGGAATCTCCGTCATCGCACGGGGTATTCTCTGGCGAGAGGATCAGCTTGCACTGGCCAGTTGCCGGCACGCAGGTGTTCTTCTGGCAGGCGGAGTTGTTGACGCTGGGGCAGCTGACCACGCTGGCCGGGTTGACCTTGCAGGTGTAGGGGGCGCCCGCGGTCTTGTCGCAGTACAGCGTCCCGTTGCACTGGTCGCCGTCTTCAAACTTGTTGCAGTCGCTGGTGGTTTTGCACTGGCAGGTGTTGACGCCGGGCTCGCACTGGCCGGCTTGGCAGCTCTCGCACTGGCCCTGCTGACAGCTGTCTCCTTGGGTGCAGGCGTCGGCGGTGGTGCAGGCGTTGCCGTCGTCGCAGGGGCTGGCGTCGGCTTTCGCGGCGTAGGCACATGTGCCCTTTGTCGTGCAACGGCCTATCATGCATGGGTTCTGCGCGGGGCAGTCGTCGGCGGTGGCGCACTGCGGCAGAGGGGCGGCGGTGTTGGCGGTGTCAGCGGTGCCGGTGTCGGCGCCGCTCGATCCACTGGAGTCGGGATCGGTGGCGGAGTCAGCGGTTGCGGTAGAGTCGGTGGCGCCGCTGGAGTCGGGGTTGGCGCTGGAGTCAGGGTCGGCGCTGGAGTCGGGGTTGGTGGCCCCGAGTCGGTCGCGCTATCTGCGCTGGTTTGCTCGGCATCCGCGGCCGCATCCACATCAGTGGCAAGGCCCGCATCCATAGGTGCCACGGCGGCTTCCTGGGCCCCGCAGCCAGCCAGCGCCGCCCCTAGAACAAGGAGAGCTAGGATTCGCACACCCATGGTCAGACTCCCCCAAAATACTTGATGCTAAGCGATCTTACCCGCTGTCGCGCCTGCGGGCAAGCCAAGCCTTTCGCCTGCGCCCATCTCGGGGTAGGGTAGGGCAGAGGCGGGGCGCACGGCGACCGGCACGCTGCGGGGAAGGGGGCCAAGACCCGCCCCCCCAAGGGAGATAGCATGACCCTGCCGCTCTTTGGCGCCGCTGTGGTGCCAAGCATCTTAATTTTATGGTTCTTTCTGGCTCGCGATCGCCACCCAGAGCCGCGTCTGGTGCTCCTGAGCACCTTTGGCTATGGCGTCCTGGCCACCTTGCCCGCCGGTTTGCTGGAGCTCGGCCTGCAGGCTGCCAGCGAGCCCCTGGCGCTGTCTGCCCCTTCGCAGTCGCTGCTGTTTGCCTTCTTTGGCGCGGCGTTGTGCGAGGAGGCCCTCAAGTTTTGGATAGTCTACGGCTACTGCCGCCGCCACGCCTCTTTTGACGAGCCGATGGACGGCATCATCTACGGCGTCACGGCCTCCCTTGGCTTTGCCACACTGGAAAACGTGCTGTACGTCGCCTCCAACGGGATGGGCGTCGCCGTCGCCCGGGCGCTGCTGGCGGTGCCTGGTCACGCGTGTTGGGGCGCCCTGATGGGCTACTACGTGGGGCAGGCTCAGTTCGGTTCGGGCGACCGCCGCCGCGCCCTGGTCCTGGCCCTGGCGCTGCCCATCGCCTTGCATGGCCTTTATGACTTTCCCATCATGCTGCTTGGCGCCGCCCCCGACGACCCGGGCCTGGCCCTGCCGTGGCTGTGGATACCGCTGGCGGTGCTGATCGGCGGCTGGCGTCTGGCCCTGGCTCAGCTGGGCTACCTGCGCGCGCTGCAGCTGCCGCGCCTGCCGCTGGTGGCTCCCGTGCTTGACGATGCGGGCGACGGCATGGCGTTGCCGGTGGCCGTGCCGTCTCGCGCCGCGGCCATGATTCAGCTGGGGCTGGGCGGTCTGCTGGCCTGGTGGGGCGGGCTGCTGTCGCTGGCGGTGGTGGCCGGCCTGGTGGTCGACCCCACAGAAGGCGAGGAGCGGGTCCACCTTCTGCTGGGCACGGCGGTGATCGGCTTGCTCCCACTGGCATTAGGGCTGTGGCTGTTTCGCCGCGGTCTGGTCGCTACCTCGCCCCGCCGTCGCAAGGACAGCTAGGCGCCTATCGGACAAGTAGCGCAATCCGCAGCTAACTACTCAAGCCCAATGGGTCCGACCTGGCCTTGCGCGACACCCTACTGGCAAGTCAGCTTGCAGACACTGGCGACTTCGCCCACGCACTCGCCATCCCAGCTGGAGTTACAGCAGAAAGAATCCACGGCGCAGATGGCCTTGACGCAGTCGGCGCCAGAGGGGGTCTTGTCGCAGCCAGAAGTCAGCTTGGTGCCGGTGGTGCACAGCCCGTGGGCGCAGGTGCCTGCGGACCCCGCATTGCCAGAGCAGTTGCCGATCTTGCAGATCGTGGTGACTTCCTGCACGCACTTGGCGTCCCAGGCGTTGCTGCAGCAGAACGGGTCGGCCTTGCAGATCGACTGGACGCACGGGTCACAAGACGCCGTCGACTTGGGCGACTTGGTCACGGTGCACTTGTCTTCCGTGGTCGGCGCCGGGGTGTAGACGCAACCCTTGACTGCATCGCAAGAGTCCTTGGTGCAAGCATTGTTGTCGTTGCAGGTGACCGGGGCGCCGCTGCCGCACGCCCCGTTGGCATCGCAGTACTCACCAGTCGTACACACGGAAGCATCGTTGCAGGTGACCGGCATCCCGCGCTCGCATGCGTACCACGGCTGGTTGTAGCCCGTGGGCGGCAGGTCATTCCACTT
>CAIXGW010000058.1 GCA_903919145.1 uncultured Myxococcales bacterium | reverse complement strand
TCGACGGGCGAGGCTCACCCCTGGCCCCTGTCTTTGCGCAATGAGTTCAACCGCTACGACCTGCTGCTGCGCCGACCGACCGTGCAGATGGCGGTGGACCACAGCGAGGCCTGGGTCTGCGGCGCGGTCACCCTGGAATCGCTGCAGGGCGCCCTGAGTTCAGCCTATTTGGCCAAGGGGTTGCCGTTGCCCACCGCCGCGGAGCTCGCCAAGCTTGCCCCGCGCGACCTGGACCTCAGTGGCGATGGCAAACCCGATGCCTGGAGCGTGGTCCTCCAGCTCAAGCTCAAACCCGCCGTCGTGGCATCGTGGAGCCCATGACTATGGCAACGCCTGCGCCCAACTCTGCGGTTAGCATTGGCCCCGCGCATTTGTTCAGCCTGCATGGGCAGTTGCTTGACGGGGTCTACGGCACCGCTGTGGTCGATCCGCAGCTGCCGGCGCCGCGTTTTCGCCTCAAAGAGTGGCACTATGCGTCGGTGGTCACCCCCGGGTGGTTCCTGGCGTTTGCCGTGGTGCAAGTGGGCTATGTGGCCAACTTGTTTGCCTATTGGCTAGACCTGGCCGACCCACAGCGACCTTGGCAGTGCGAACAGCTGTCGCCGCTTGGGCGGGCGCTGCATTTTGGCCCCTCTTCGCTGGCAGGGCAGACGGTGTGGCAACACCACGACCAGCGCGTCGCCATCACCAGCACCCATGGGCCCGACGGACGCGGCCACTGGCTGGTGGAATTGGACCTGCCGCTGACCCGCCATGGCGATCGGCCGCGCCGGCTCAAAGGCACGCTGGAGATGCAGGGGGGCGAGGCGCTGGCACTGGTTCATCGGCTGGGTTCAGGCCATGCCGCCTACACCCACAAAGAGTGCGGCCAGCCTTGCAGCGGCTCGCTGGCGCTGGGTGACAGGCGCTTGGAGGTCCATGGCCTAGCCAGCCTGGACTGGACCCGATCCCACGCCGAGCGCATCACCCGCTGGAAGTGGGCCTCGGCGGCGCTGCTGCTGCCCGATGGCCGCAACGTCGGCCTGAACCTGTCGGCCCAGGTCTATGACGACGCCGCCGGCCACTCTCGCGAGAATGCGCTGTGGCTGCAAGGGCGGCGCTTCCCCTTGCGCGGTGTAGAGTTTGAGATGCCCCACCACCCCGATGCCCAGCCGTGGCGGATCCAGAGTCTGGTCGGCGACGAGGTCGCTTTGGAGTTCCGGCCCTTGGGCGCGCGCCGCCAGAACCTGCGCCTGGGGCTGGTGACCAGCAAATTCATCCAACCTTACGGGCTGTTCACTGGGTTGGTCCGCCCGCAGGGCCACTCGGCGATCCGCTTGACCGATGCCTTTGGCGTGGTAGAGAACCACTACGCCAAATGGTAGACCGGCGTCGAGGTATCGACCGCGTGGATTCCGGCCGATCAGCGTGCGCCGTTGGTTGACAGCAGCGACCCAAGGCGAGGATAACACTGCGCCGTTGGGCCCGGGCGCGCTGGCGGCGCGACGGAGGGCTCATTTCGTTCGCTGCGCCCCTCTTTGGCAGGCGCGGCACAGGAGACTCCATGGCCAGCGCGGATCCCACCAAGGCAGGTAAGCTGCCTGGCACATATCTCAAATTTATTGAGAAATTTCCAGAGCTCGGCCAGGCGCATGAGCAGGTCGCCAAGGTCGTCGACCACGCCGGCCCGCTGGACCGCAAGACCTGCGAGCTGGTCAAGATCGGCCTCTCGGTGGGCGCGGGCCTGGAATCCGCTGTGCGCAGCCACGTTCGCCGGGCCATGCAGTACGGTGCCACCGAGCAAGAGATCGAGCAGGCAGTGCTGTTGGCTATGAATACACTGGGCTTTCCGCGCACGGTCGCTGCCTGGAGCTGGGCCCGTCAGCAGATCGAGCGCGGCGTCGACTAGTAGCCAAAGCTGATAATTTCATATGGTTGGCACCCGGCTGCTGTCTGCGGGCCCTGTGCCCTACTGCTGGGTGTTTTTCGGTACGCCAAACCTCGCCAATTTCGCAGCCCGCAAGGGAACTCGGGTTTGGGGTGCCAAGCCCAGCTGCGCCGGCCACCGCGGGCCCACAGGGCACGCACGCAAGGGAACGCCATGACCCACCACCTGTTTATCGTCGATCCCCTAGGCCCCATCGACATCACCAAGGATTCCTCGTTTGCCCTTATGCTCGCCGCCCAGGGCCGTGGCCACCAGGTGTGGGCATGCGACACTGACGGCCTTTTTGCCCGCGGCGACCATGCCTTTGCCCACTGTCGCGCCACCACGGTGCAGCGGGTGCCAGGGCACCACTTTGACCAGGGGCCGCTGGAAACCTTGCCTCTTGGCCACTTTGACGCGGTGTGGATGCGCAAGGACCCGCCGTTTGACATGCAGTACATCGCCACTACGTACGTGCTCGATCTGGCGCCGCCCGGTACCCAGGTCTTTTCGCGGCCAGACAGCTTGCGCTCGTGGAATGAGAAGGCGGCGGTGCTGCGCTATCCCCGGCTGGCGCCCCGCTCGCTGCTGACCAGAGACATGAAAGAGATTCTGCGCTTCCAGGCCGACGTCGGCGGCTCGGTGGTCGTCAAGCCCCTGAGCTTCTCTGGCGGCAACGGCATTGTGGCCCTGCACCCGGGCGACCTCAACACCCGCTCACTGCTGGAGATGTCGACACGCCACGGCAAGGAATTTGTGCTCATCCAAGAGTATCTGCCGGCGGTGGTTCAAGGCGACAAGCGGGTCATCTTTGTCAACGGCGTCGCCCGTGCGGGCCTGTTGCGGATTCCGCCGGCCGACGATCTGCGCGGCAACATCCACATCGGCGCGACCACCGAACTGTCGCCCCTGACCCCGTCAGAGGAGGCGCTGTGTCTTGAGCTCGGCCCAGATCTGCGCGCGGCGGGTCACCTTTTTGTCGGCATCGACCTGATCGGCGGTCGCTTGACCGAGATCAACGTCACCAGCCCCACCGGCCTTCAGGAGATCAAAGCCTTTGGCGGCCCCGACCTTGCCGAAGAGCTCATCGACGCCGCCCTGGCAGGCTAGGGGTCAAGGTCGCTGTTTTGCAACGTAGGTCTTCCAGTGCTGGGTCGCAGGTACTGGATCCTGCTGCTGGGTCGTCTTCCGCTGCGGCAAACCCAGCGCCCTGGCCGCGCCAATGCCAAGAGCGGCGTTGGGCTGCCGGGCTGCCCGGGCGGGCGGGCTACTTGTTCTCGCTGGCCTGGACGATCATCCGCTTGGCGGCGCGGCTGATGTTGCCGTTGACGTCGCGCGAGCCAGAGCAGTCCTTGAGGTCTTTGGCGGTCAAGTGCCGCAGGAACTGCATGCTGATGGCCAGCGGCGTCTTGGGATTGAACACCAGCGCCTTCTTGGTGGCGTAGTCCTTGGTCCACTGGCGATTGCGCCCAATGATGCTCAGCAGGTCCTCTGAAAGCGCCTTGTTGGAGGCGAACACCGTTACTTCGCCTTCGGTCAGTCGCGGCGACTTCAGTACCGCAAAAGCCACGATTTTCTTGGGGTCACGGATCAGCAGCTTGCGCGTCGCCGCGTCGCCGACCATCGCCAGCCGGACTTTTTGGGCCACCGACATGCGACTGATCAACGCCGCCAGGTTGTGGCTGCGCACTTCGTCGACGGCGGGATCGACGCCGGCTTGGGCCAGCACCGCAGCCACCTGCTCGCCATGGCTGGCGGCCATCAGCATTGCCGAGGCAAATTCGGCGTCGCTCAGGCCCGGCCCGCTGTCGTCTTCTTCCTCTCCCAGCAGCAGGGCGCGGGTTTCGCGAAATCCCGGCAGGTGGTCCAGGTTCAGCCCAGATCGCACCGCAAACTCAATGAGGCCGGCGACCATGCCCTGCGGCGCCGCCGGATTGAGGTACACCGCTTCAATGATCGCCGGGTGGCGCAAGGAGCGGACCTGGTTGCGGGCAATGACTTCACAGGTCTTCATGTCGCCGGCGCTGCCCAGCCAGCGCAGCGTGTCATCGGCCACCTTATGGTTCAGCGCGATCTCGACGGCCAGATCGCTTTGCTTGGCCAGGGCCCGCGCCGCCGCGTCGAGCAGGGCTTCGTCTTTGAGGTCTTTGAGGATCGGCTGCAGCAGCTCGCGCGGCAGCTGACCAAGGGACTCCTTGGCGGTCGCGCGCACCTGGGCGTCGGCGTCCCAGGTCAGAAACAGCAACGCGGGCACCAGCTGCTCCGGCGGGGCGGGCAGCAAGGCCTTGGCAACGCGGGTGCGAGCGGCGATCTGGGCCTCTGGCTGCACAAGATTGCGCAGCGGCCCTTGCACCACATCGGCGGCGGCTGGGGTCCCACTGACATAGCTCTGGGTCGGCTGGCTCATCGGCGTTCCTGTGGCAGCAGGTGGGTCACAAAGGTTGGTTGCTTTCCCCTTGCGCATTCACCATCGCCTTCGTATGGTACAGGGAGTAGAAGACTTCACCAAGAGGTAACATGGTCACCGCACCTCCTCCTGCCGAACCGCCCGTCGCTGCCTTGCCCGGTGGCGAATGGCTTGCTCCACGCGGACCTGCCAAGGCATTGGTGTGGCTGTGGGCAGCCGCGGCGCTGGCGGCGGTGGCCGTGGCAACGCCAGCCTGGGCGCGCAGCCATCACGTGCGCATTCCGGGACCGGCGCAGCGGGCCCATGCCTTGCGCCAGCACGTGGCCAAGCTCAAAGCGCTGCAGGGCGCCCAGGACCCCGGCGGGTCGGTGGTGGTGGCCCCGGGCATTCTGGCTGCGCTGGATGGCGCCCAGCTAGAAGGACCGGCTGCGCGCATCCGCGTCAGCGACCCAGAGTGGCTGGCCAATCACGCCGCCCGCGTGCCCGGCCGCCCCGATGTGGTGCGCTGTGACCTGTGCACTTCTTCGGCGGCGCAGTTCCAGCCCGGCGAGGCGGTCATCGTTGCCCCGGTCGATGTGCGCTCTTGGACCAACCGCCTCACCACCCTCAAGATCAGCGACGCGACGGTCAAGATCACCAGCTTCTCTCCGCTGGGGCTGCAGCTGCGCAAGAGCTTCTGATCGCCGCCCTCCGCCCCGACGCTCCGATCAGATGAGACGCTCCTTAGCCGGCTCCTGGCCCAGGGTCGCTGGCTCAAGCGGCTTGGTCTTGGGCGGCCCAGCGCGCAAGACTGGCCAGATCGGGCATGTAGTGAACCCCGTGCACATCGGCCGGCGCCCCGGAGCCTCCTACCAAGATGGCCGTGGGGGCTGGCAGCATCTTGCGCAGCTGGGCCAGCTGGTGGCGCACAGCAACCTCTTCTTGCGCTTGCGACACACTGATCAGCAGCCCGTGGACCGGCGGCTGGCCTGGGCGCACCTGCTGCACCACCCGCGCCAGATCGATGAGCGGGACTTCTGAGCCCAGAAACATCACCCGCAGGCCGGCCAGGGCCAGCGCGCACGCCGCCATGTGCAGGCCCAGCACATGCTGCTCTCCCGGCAGGGTGGCGCACACTACCTGGCCGCCGGGATTGTCTCCGGCCATCTCTGCCCACACGCCAACCAGAAACGATCGCAGGCGCTCAGAGGCAAAATGTTCATGGCCTACACTGAGTTCACCTCGGGCCCACCGCTCGCCGATTTCGGTCAGATACGGGCCGGCCAGCTCACTCAGAAAGGCCATGGAGCCATGGGTGTTCCAAGCGCGTCGCAGCAGATTGTCCAGGGCTGACGAGTCGAGGTTGGCTGTGGCCACCAGCCACCCTTCCAGCTCGGCGGGAACAGGGTGGTGACCGCGCGTCGGCGCTCGGACGGGTTGGCTGCGCGGTGCCGCCGGGGGTTCGATCCGCGGCGCCTCGGTCCCACCGCCTTCCAGCAGGCGGACCAGGTCGGCCAGCGGCAGCGGCACCACGTGAGAAGGGCGGTGGCCGGCGTCCAGCGCGTCGCGAATCCGCTTGAGATGCTCTAGGGTTTCGTAGGGGTATAGGCGAAGCGTCCCTTCGCGCTGCTTGGGCGTTGGAAAGCCATAGCGCCGCTCCCAGGTGCGCAGGGTCTCGATGGGCAGGCCGGTGGCACGCGACAATGCCGCGATTCCCAGGCCCAATTCTTCCCCAGGGGGCTGCGCCGGCTCGGCTGGCAAGGGTTGTAGGTCGGCCATGGTTTTCACACTTTGCTGGGCAGCGCTGGTGGAAGAGCAATAGTGTTCATCTGCAGTTCAGAATGCAACCAAGAACATGTCAGCCGCTGCTCTGGGCAGCGCCGCGCGCCTAGGCGGCGATGGGCTGGGCCGCCGAGTTCTCAATGGCTTGGCGCAGGGTCTGGCGAACCCGGTGCAGTCGCGCTTTGACGGCCAGGATCGACAAGCCCAGGTGCGCGGACACCGTCTCCGCTGGCTCGCCCGCCACCGCTGCCATCAAGAAGACCTCGCGGTTGATCGGGTCCAGGCGGTCGATGTGAGCACCAATGCGCTCGGCGTCCATGCGCTCGGCGGCGTTCTGCTCGGGCTGCAGGTGGGCCGACTGCGGATGGTGGGCCGCCAGGGGCGCCTCCATGTCTTCAGCGCTGTAGGGCGTTGGCAGCCGGCGGCGCTTGCGCAGCAGCATCTTGGCGCAATTCTGGGTTACCCGGTACAGCCACGAGCTGAACTCGGCCTCGCCGCGAAAGCCCTCGGCCTTGCGCACCACAATCCACACCACATCTTGCAGGACTTCCTCTGCATCCCACGGATCGTCGACCACGCGCAGGGCCACTGCCAGGATCCGCCGGCGGTAGCGGGCATAGAACTCGTTGACAGCGCCCGGGTCGCGGGCTACCAGGCGCTCGATCAGCGCGGCATCGGTGCCAGTCAGAGTGGCAGCGCGGGCGACGGGGGTGGTGTAGGTGAGGGCGGCGGCGGTGGCGGCGGAAGACATGGGCAACTCCGTGGTGGTCGGCGGTGTTCAACCGACGTTCAGAGAGTAAGCGCCTCCGGTCCAGATTGCAAGCGTTTTGAACAGTGTTTGAACTAAATTGTGCAACACGGCCTACTTACCTGAATTTTATTAGGTTTCTCCGAAGCGCTGCCGCAATCGATCGAGCAATTGGCCGTGCAGGCCCTGAAAGTCGCGACCGCTCATGGCCAGCACCACGTCGCCTGGCGCCAATTCGCCGGCCAGGGTATCGACAATGTCGGCCACCGCCGGAATGTAGCGCGCTGGCGTGCCCCGCTCGCTGATGCGCTGGCAGACCAGCTTGGCGTCCATCAGCTGGTCCGGGCTCAGCTTGTCGGTCTCTTTGTGCAGCGGCGAGCACAACACCACCTGGTCGGCCCCGCCAAAGACGCCGGGATAGACGTCTTCAAACACTTTGCGGCGCGAGGTGTTGGACTCGGCCTCAAACAACGCCCAGATTCGCCGACCGGGATACTGCCCGGCAATCGCCGCGACCGTCTCTTTGACCGCCGTCGGGTGGTGCGCGTAATCGTCTATGACGGCGATGTTGGCGACTTCCCCGCGCAATTCCTGGCGCTTCTTGATGCCGCGGAATTGCGGAAGGGCCTGCTGCAGCTGCTCGATCGTGCAGCCCAGATCCAGGGCCAGCGTCAGCGCGGCGGCGGCGTTGAGCGCGTTGTGGCGGCCGGCCATCGGGCTTAGGAAGGCGCCAATCGTCTCTCCTGGTTTGAACTGCGGCAGTGGATCGCGGCCATGCAGCGACGCCGCAATGCCTTTGACCAGTCGAAAAGACACGCCGCGCGGCTCAATCTGGTCAATGTAGACCTCAAGATCCAAGGGCAAGGCGGCGTCTGAGCACGGCAGCTGCGGATGGGCAAAGCCATAGCGCACCACCCGACCCGGGCAGCGATCCAGGACCGCGGTCACCCGCTCATCTTCGCCCCAGGCCACTAGCAGCCCGTCGGCGGGGAACAGCGATGCGTACAGACTGAACGCCCGTTGAACGGATGCGAAGTCGGGGTAGATGTCGGCGTGGTCGAACTCGACGCTGGTCAGCACGCCGTGGTGCGGCCGGTAGTGCACCAGTTTCGGGCGCTTGTCATAGTAGGCTGTGTCGTATTCGTCGCCTTCGATCACAAAGGGCGGGCCTTCGCCCAAGCGGAAGGACGTGCCCAGGTTCAGAGGCACGCCGCCAACCAGCAGTCCCGGCGACTTGCCACTGGCCTCCAGCAGCCATGCGGTCAAGCTGGTGGTGGTGGTCTTGCCGTGGGTGCCGGCGATCACGGTCGGAATGCGGCCGGGCAAGATCCACTCGCCAAGCGCTTCGGGAAAACTGCAGTAGGGCAGCGCCTTTTCGCGCATCGCCTGGGCTTCGGGGTTGTCGCGGCGGGTGACGTTGCCCACCACTACAAGGTCGGGGCCCCAGTCGAGGTTGGCGGCGGCATAGCCCTCTGCGAAGGGGATCTTCCAGCGCTCCAAGTTGCTGCGCATGGGGTCGAAAACGCCGGCGTCAGAGCCGCGCACTTCCAAGCCCTTGGCCTGTAGCATGCCGGCAAAATTGCCCATGGCAGAGCCGCCGATGCCGATCAGGTGGACCTTCTTGACGGCGGCGTAGTCAACGGCGGGGCGCGGCTCGGGCACCTTCTCTGCCGGTCCTGCAACGAACTGGGCGGGTCCTGCAACAAACTGGGGGGGGCTAGAAGCTGAGGTCATTGGCGGTTCTCAGCGCCAAGGTGGGCGCGCCCCGCAGGATAATCGCCTGTCTCCTGCCGGCAACATTTTGGCCGTTCGCCGGGGGCCGCGCTTGGGCAGCAGGCTTTGCCGGTGGGTTGCTGCATCGGCGTGGCTGCGGCATCCTCTGCCGGCGATTTCTGAAGGTGCCACGCCCATGTCTGATCCCAAGCTGCCCCAGGCCAGTGCTGCTCCCCCTGAAGATCTGCCGCGCTGGGTGGCTCTGGGCAAGATCGGCCGGCCCCATGGCGTCAACGGCGAGCTGAGGCTCCATGTCTACAACACCGCCTCGCCGCTGTGGAAAGCGGGGCTGCAGCTGCGGGTGTGGCGCCCTGGCGCGCCGGCTCGATTGGTGCGGGTGGCTGGGGTGCGACCAGCCAACGATTACTGGATCCTGCGCCTTGAAGGCATAAGCCATCGCACCGGCGCCGAGGCCTTGACCAACGCCGAGCTGGAGATCGACCAGAACGCCTTGCCTGCGCCTGAGGAAGATGAGATCTACCTGCACGAGCTGATGGGAGCAGCGGTCATTGAAGCCGAGGATGGTGCCGTGGTCGGCAAGATCGTGGCCTTTCTGGAGACCAGTCACACCCTTATGCAGATCAAGCTCTTGGATGGTGGCGAGGCGCTCATTCCCCTGGATGCCCCGGCGGTGGAGCAGCTGGGCCGTGAGCGAGGCAAGGTCGTGGTCCGCCACGTCGAGGACTGGCGCAGCTGATGGAGCTGGAGACTCAGACGGCAGGCGCCTTGGAGCAAGCGCCAGCGCAGTGCGGCTATGCCTTCGACATTCTGACTCTGTTTCCAGGGCTGTTTGACGGACTGCGTCAAGAATCGCTGCTCGGCAAGGCCCTGCAAACCGGCGTGGTCGAGCTGGCGACCCACAACTTTCGCCAGTGGGCCACCGACCGTCACAACACCGTGGATGATGAGCCTTTTGGCGGTGGCCCAGGAATGGTGCTCAAGCCCGATGTGGTGGTGCGCTGCCTGCGCGAGGTGCGGCAGAAGCGCCCTGGGGCCAAGGTGGTGCTGCTGTCACCAGCAGGGCGGCTGTTCAAGCAAGAAACGGCTGTGGCGTGGGCCAAGTTGCCAGGCCTGATCTTGCTGTGCGGCCGCTATGAGGGCTTTGATGCGCGGGTCGAAGACGAAGTCGACGAGGTAGTGTCGATCGGCGACTACGTGCTCAACGGCGGAGAAGTAGCGGCGATGGTGATCGTGGAGGCCGTTGGGCGGCTGCTGCCAGGTGTCATCGGCAATGCCGCGTCGCTGAACGAAGAATCGCACAGCACCGCCTTGCTGGAGGCGCCGCACTACACCCGCCCGCGGGAATTTGAAGGGCGCAGCGTGCCAGCGGAGCTTCTGAGCGGCAACCACGCCGAGATCGCCCGCTGGCGGCTGCGCCAGAGCCTGCAGCGCACCCGCGAGCGGCGCCCTGAGCTGCTGGCGGGCCTGGACACCAGGGCTTGGAGCAAGAAGGATCGGCAGTGGTGGGCCGAGCAAACCGGCGAGGGCCCGGCCACCAAAGCCCGGCCCCAGCGCGTTGCGCCTGGCGCCCCTGATCGCGGGGCCGCGGCGCCGGCTGACGAGCTCTAGAGGGCAGCCACTCATCGGCCGCCTGGGCTCTTGGCGTCTGCCTCACCGCAGCCCCAAGGGGCTCTCCTCGACTGGCCAAGACCACCGCGCTGCGGCGGCGCGAGCGCATGGCCAAGGCCCCTGCAGGCGAGTAGCTTGTCAGCGATGGCGTCGCCGCTGGGGCCGGTCCGAGCCCCGGCCAAGCCAGCTTGCGCTGCAGTCAGGGCTGCACAACGGCCGGGCTGTGATCTGGCGGCCTCAGTGGATGCTTCGGCAGCGCTGACCGTTTGGACCGCGGACTTCCCTGCGCTCAACCGCACGCCTGCAAAGCTGCGCGCCTCTGAGGCCTGCCACTCGCGCCGGCGCAACCCGACGGGGTGCAGCGTTCAGGCCGGCGCCTCAAGCTCTACTGATCGATTCGTCCCCCCCGGCTGGGCCTGCCAAGCTCGGCTGCCCGGCTGGCCCCCCCCCAGGCTGGGGCTGTCGCGTCAGCGTGCGGGCCAAGCCATATCAAGGCAGTGCGCACGGCCTGCCGGCGCCAACCAAGCTGTGCTCTTGAAGTCCACCGCGCCATAGCTCCGTCACGCCGCCCCATTGGCGCCGCTGGCACGAGCCCCGGTTCAGCGCGACACCCTCACCCCGGCGGCGTCTTCTGCGCCACGCCGGCCCAGCGATCGCCCGGCAAGCGCAGCGGCAGCGTGCCCAGCAGCATCCACCGCGGGA
>CAIXGW010000057.1 GCA_903919145.1 uncultured Myxococcales bacterium | reverse complement strand
TCGATCGCCGCCACGTCGCTGCCCTCTTGCACGTCCTGCTCGACTTCCAGCTCGGTTGAGTCCAGCGCTACGTCTTGGCCGCTGCCGGTGTCGGCGGTGGCGGCGGGCGTGCCTGCTACCGCGGGGTCGTCGCCGCAGGCGGTGGCGAGCGCGAGCGACAGGGCCAGGGCGGCCAGGGCGCGCAGAGGCGCAAAGCCGTGAAACGAAGCGGACTTGAGTGTGGACATGCAGACCTGCTGGTGGAAGCGGAAAGGGGCGCGAATTTGCGGGAGTATGCGCCTTGGGTGGGCTAGACGTCAACCAAGTTTGGCCAGCGGTCATCTCTGACCAAGGCTAATTCCCCAGCAGATCAACAACCCCAGCGCAAACTGCCAGCTCGCCAGGCGCCAAGCCCTTGGGCGCCAGCGCCCCCTGCCGGCTGCGCCCAAACACCGCCATCGCAAAGCATTTCAGCCCCGGTCGCCCCCAAAGCGCCCGCCCAAGCCAAGCATCGCTCACCGCGTGGCCAGCCGGACTGCCGTCGGGCCAGAACAGCCGGGCCTGGGCGCGCACCTGGGCCTTGCTGCTGCCCAGGCCGGCCATCAGCAGGCCGCCCAGCGCCCCGCCCATGGACTTGGCCGGCACGCGCACAATGAACCGCGCACAGCGGTCCTGCAGCCCCACCAGGACCATGGCTGGATCCTGAGGATCTGGGCGGACCTGGTCGCTCCACAGCTCGTCTTTGTGGTGGGGCTGGCGCAGCAGCTGGCCGTCGCCCAGCGGCAAGGTCGGGCCGTCGATCCACTGTTCCTGGCTGCTGGTCTCGGCCTTGGGCAGCGGCGCGGGCTGATACACCAGCCCCACAGCGCTGTCAGGCAAGGCGGCGGCGGTCAGAAAGCGCGCGGTGGCCAGCGGCCGATAGCGCTGCCCGGGCTCTGGCGCATCGGCGACGGCTTGCCCTACCGGCAGCCCAGGTGCCAGGTCGTAGCCGCTGCCATCGGGGTGGCGCAGGCGCTGCGGCCGGGTCAGCACCGGCGCCAGGCGGTCGCGCGGCACCCACAGCACCAGCCGCACGCCGCGCAGATGGTCCAGCGAGGAAGCGCAGTGCTGCCCTTGCGGCTCGCCCACCTCCAGCGCCGCCATGCCTCCGCGAAAACCCAGCAGGCGGCCAAAGAAGCCAGAGGTCTGGCCCGCAGGGGGCTGCACGGCCGGGGCGGCGGGCAGCGGCGCCGTGGCCCAGGCGGTCTGTGGCAGGACGACTGCATAGGTAGCGACCGGCGGGACCTCGTGCAGCGCAAACTCGCCGTGCACCACCGCGGCCGAGCAGCCCAGCTCAAGCAACGCCGCCAGCAGCACCAACCATCTGCAAACGCTTACCATTGCCCCAAGCACCCACGGCCACTGGACCGCCCTGCAGCGTAGCGCCACAGCGGTGGCGGCGCCATAGCCCCGGCAAGGCAGATCGGCTATCATCGCGCCGTCGATAGGAGGACGAGATGGAAGCATTCATCGGTTTTTTGGCGTTTGCGGCGTTTGTGGTGCTGTGGGGCTCTTTTGTCACCGTGGCGCAGGGCTTTGTGGGCGTGGTCACCATGTTTGGCAAGTACCAGCGGGTCATGTACCCCGGCCTGAACATGAAGATCCCACTTTTTGAGCGGATCGAGCGGCGCGTCTCGGTGCAGAACCGCTCTGAAGAGCTGGAATTCCAGGCGATCACCTCTGACCAGGCCACTGTGGGCTTTAAGGCGATGCTGCTCTATGCCGTGTTGAACCAAGAAGAAGAGACCATCAAGAACGTGGCCTTCAAGTTCCAAAGCGAGCCGGAGTTTGTGCGGGCGCTGGTCCGCACGGTCGAAGGCGCCGTCCGCTCGTTTGTGGCGACCAAGCGCCAAAGCGAGATCCTCAGCCTGCGCAAAGAGTTGGTCGACGAGGTCAAGTACCAGCTCGACGCCAGCCTGGAAGCCTGGGGCTACCACCTGATCGACCTGCAGATGAACGACATCATCTTTGATCAGCTGATCATGGACTCGATGGCACGGGTGGTCGCTTCCTCCAACCTACGCGCCGCGGCCGAGAACGAGGGCCAGGCCCTGCTGATCAAGAAGACCAAGGAGGCCGAGGCCGAGGGCCGGGCGATCCAGATTTCGGCTGAAGCCGAGCGCGACGCCAGCCGCCTGCGCGGTCAAGGGGTGGCGCAGTTCCGCGAAGAAGTCGCCAAGGGCGTGCGCCAGTCGATCAACGAGATGACCGAAGCAGGGCTCGACCCATCTTTCCTGCTGTTCTTCATGTGGACGGAGTCGATCAAGCACTTTGCCGAGCAGGGCAAGGGCAACGTCATCTTCCTGGACGGCTCGCTGGAAGGCATGCAGAGTCAGATGCGCCAGATGATGGCCATGAACATGCTAGAGAAAGACAACATGCGCCAGACCCAGCAGGTGCAGATGACCCCGCCGCCGCCGCCGCGCCGTCCGCCGCCGCGCGACGTGTAGCCCGCGGGTCCCGCGTCGGCCCTCAGCCCTGGCGGATACAGTCGCGCAGGGCCCGCTCGGCGCGCAATTGCCCCGGCGCCGTTTGGCCCACCAGCCGGCGCAGGCGGTCGTCCAGGATGTGGCGCGCCGCCAGCGGCAGCTGCAGGGCCGTTGCCAATTCGCTGTGGTGGATCGACTGGACCAAAGCCGCCAGGGCCGCCGCCGGCACCCAGTCGCGCGGGGCGTGCAGGCAGCTTGGACAGCCCAGCCCGTCGGCATCGGCAGGCCAGCTACCCCCCGCTTCCAGCAGCGCGCCACAGCGGCAGCAGTGCAGCAGATCGGGCAGAACGCCGCCAGCGCGCAGCCAAGAGGCCTCGATCGCCAGCTTGGCGGCCGGCAGGTCGGCGTCGGTCACGGCGCGGCACCACGGCAGGCGGTCGGCGATCCAGTGGTACAGCGGGGCATCGGCGTGATCGGGCTGCGCCACCTGCAGCGCCAGCTCGGCCAGGTAAGACGCCAAACAGAGCTGCGGGTAGCTGAGCCCATCGCCGCCCAGGTCCTGCAGCAGGTCCGCCGCCACCAGCACCGGCAACGTGCCGCGCTTGGGCGAGTCCACCTGGGCGGCCACCGTGCAAAAAGGCCGCAGCACCCCGCCAAAGCGCTTGCGGCTGCTGCGGGCGCCGCGGGCAATCGCGTCGATCCGCCCGCAGTCCGCGGTCATCAGCGAAACAATGAGGTCGGCCTCGCCCACCGGCTGCAGGCGCAGAATCAGGGCAGGTTGGTGGGTGGTGCTGCCCATGCTGCGGTTCTTGGGCTAGCGCCTGGGCAATTCGGGCAGCGGCGCGTCGCGACCTGGCAGCGGCGGCAGACCGCTGGAGCGGCGCGGCTGGGCCACGGCTGGCTGCGGCGCCGGCCCGGTGGCAGTGGCCGGCGCGGTCACGGCGCTCTCTACCTTGGCCAGCACCGGCTTGGTCTTGCGGCTCACAGACCACATGAACAGCACGGCGATCGCCGCGGTGGCCGTCAGCAGCAGCACGCTGGCCGGAGACAGGCCGCGCGGCTTGGTGTCGCGGTCGCGCATGTAGTCGGGCGTCTGGGCTTGATCGGCCAACTGCTCGGCCAAGGCCTTGCGCGCGGCAATCTGGCTTTCATAGGCCTCTAGGCAGGCATCGACTTCCAGCTCCAGGTACTGCGCGTAAAGTTTAAGGAAGCCGCGCACATACACCGGCGCCGGCAGATCCTCAAAGCGGTCTTCTTCCAGGGCCTGCAGCACCACCCGCGTCAGCCGCGTGGCCCGCGTCACAGCATCCAGGCCGGCGCCCTTGGCCTGGCGTCTCTGCTGGAGCTTTTGGCCAACGGTCTGCATCAATCCGCACTTCCTAGAGGTCTGTGGGCGGCGGAGGCGCTTTTGTGCGCGCTCGGCCCGCCCAAAGGGGGCAAGGTAATACACCACTTTGACCGCTGGTGGCAAGGTCGATGGAGGCGGGCTGCGGATTCTTGAGGGTTCATGGGGACTGCGGGTTGGTGGCCAGCGCATCGGCTCGGGCCCGTAGGGGGCGAGAGCGGCTACGCCGGCGACCGCACTAGTGCCCAAGGCCGCTCGTTCGACCCGGGTTAGACCCTGACCGATCCCCTCAATTCGCACCCGCCGCGCGCTCAGCTCTCCCGGGTCACTGCACTTCCACGCCGGTCGAGCCCTCTGGTCCCTTCAGGCGATCCTGCATCCGACGGTCTTCTCGAACAAAATTCGCCGTATGGACAAGAAACCAAAGATCATCAGCCTGCCTCAATCGATCGACTTCATTGCCGAAATGGTCGGCAACGACCTACACGCCAAGCGGATCTTGTCGCTCGCCGGCGCCGCAGTGGGCGTCATCCACGCGGGCTGCCTGGGCGTCCACGCCATCGGACGTGGCTTAGCCGCGGTCGAGGGCAAGACCGACAAGCACTCGATCAAGCAAGTGGATCGCCTGTTGTGGAACAAGGGGCTGGACTTTCGGGCCGTTGAGCGCCACTGGGTCAGGTGGGTGATTGGCGCCCGCAAGACCTTGATCGTCAACACGGACTGGACAGATTTCGACGCCGATGGCCAGGAGACGATTGTCCTGTCGCTGCAGACCGATCACGGCCGCTCCACGCCGCTCGTGTGGCTGACCGTCCGTGACGCCGAGCTCAAGGGGAATCAATTTCGCTTTGAGACCGAGGTGTTGATGCGCCTCGCCGAAGCCATCGACCCCGACGTTCCGGTCACCATCGTGGCGGACCGCGGCTTCGGCGATGTCGACCGCTACCAATCGATTTGGGAGCTGAACTTCCACTACGTCATCCGATTTCGCGGCAATATCAATGTCGTCGCTGGCGACGGCGAGAAGCGCACCGCCCACGGCTGGACCGGGGCAAACGGCCAACTCAAGGTCCTGCACAACGCCAAGGTGACCGCCGCCCTGTACCCGGTGCCGACCGTTGTGTGCGTGCGCGACCACGACAGGAAAACGGGCTGGTTCTTGGCGTCCAATCTGCCCGATGCAACTGGGCGCGACCTCGTGAAAATCTACGGGAAGCGCTTTACAACCGAGGAAACCTTTCGTGACGCCAAGGACTTGCGCTTTGGCATGGGCCTGGGCTGGCAGAGAGTGGGTGACCCGCAGCGGCGCGACCGGCTGTTCTTGCTCGCCGCCCTTGCCCAGGGCCTGCTAGCGCTGCTCGGCGCAGCGGGCGAGGCGGCGAGGCTTGACCGGCTGCTGAAGAGCCACACGTCAAGAACCAGACAGTTGTCGCTCTTTCGCCAGGGCCTTCGGTGGTACGACCTGATCCCCAACATGCCCGAGTCGCGGTTGCAGTTGCTGATCGAGCACTTCGCTGCGGAGATCGACAAACACGCTGTGTTTCAAGAAATACTTGGGAGGATCTGAGAATGAGGGGATGGGTCAGGGCGGGGTTGGCTGCCGTGTCGCAATGTCGGCGCGGCCGGGAAGGTGAACTTGGCCCAGCGAGCGATGGGCGGACGCATTGGCAGACTGCCGCGGGCCATGCTGGATCCGACGTCGCGGTCAAGCAAAAAACTGCTTGACCGCTGCACTGACCCTGTGGTAACTGGTGAAAGGCCAGTCACGGAGGAAGCCATGCGTACGACAGCACGGCTCAGCACAGCACAGGTTCGCAAGTGATTCTGAGAAGATCATTGGCGGGTTTCTAGCGGTGTTCCTCTTGGCAGCAGTTCGCCCTGCGGATGCCGCCCCGCAGAAGGCGGCGCAACTGTTTGAGCTAGGCAGCGCGCAGCCCGTGACAGCCGCCGCAGTCAAAGCCATGAACAAGTCCAAATCATTGAATTCGCACGTAAGTGCAGTGCCGTCGCCGCCGCGCTCGCGGCAAATTGGCGGGCAGGCCCCGTTGAGGCCGCTGAAGGACACTTGCGGCCCCGGTTCTGTCGCTTCGGCAGGCAGCAAGGGCAAGCTCAAGCCCAAGTCGCCGACCGAGTGCACCGCCAATGCCGAGATGACCTTGATGGCGGCCCCCGTGAGTTCAGGCCAACCGCCGCCGCTCGTAGACGGCTGCAGCGGTGCCGATGATGTGCTCTGCGTCCGGAGCAACGTGACGCACATGTCGGCATTCCGGTTTATGATTTTTGACGACACCCAGCCGTTGACAATAACCACCTCGGCCCTGCTGCCTCTGAACCTGCCGACGATTTCCCCTGTCTGTTACGGGACAGCCTGGCATGGCAGCGACGGCAGCTGCGACTTGGGCAGCGATTGTCCGACTGGCTTGTGTGACGTTGCGACGCATCGGTGCGGGTGCACTGTCGCCACC
>CAIXGW010000056.1 GCA_903919145.1 uncultured Myxococcales bacterium | reverse complement strand
CTGTGCCGCTCGCCGCCTGCCTGCCACGTTTTGCCTCTTCGATCGCCTGAGTGAAAGTCATCCCCGGATTTGTCGCCATGATGTCTCCAGCGACCTTGGTGAGTTTGTCCTCTTCGGGGACGTCCCTGTTCGCCCGACGCGATTCCTCTAGTTGTTGCTGAAGTACGGATTGCCGCTCGGTGTGCTGCTGATGGCCCTGCTGGTACGTCAACCCAAACTGCTGGTCGCGATTTCTCTGTTCTGCCTGTCCTTGCTGGTACGTCAAACCGAACCGCCGCTGCGAGTCGCGTTCCAGCCGATCAGCCTGTTCACGGGCAAGTTGTGCGTCTTCGCGTCGCCCTTCACGTTCCATCTTGTCGGCCTGTGCCCGCAACTGATTTCCTTCTCGCTGAACGTCCGCCGTGGTTGTGGTCGCAAATTTCTGCGAGTCCGCCGCCATTTGTGCTTGGCGTTCTTCGGATGATTGGTTCCCGAGCGCGATCTTTTCGGCCGATCCGAACCGTTGCGATTCCGTCCTGTCTTGTGACTTCTGATTGCGAATGTCCGTCAGCATCCGGCCGGCTTGCACGGCTGCCAGCGGATTTGGTGCGTTCATCGCCACTTGCGTCAGGTATCGCTCAAACATCCCGCCGCCGTCTTCATCGCCACCGGCCATTGGTCCTCCTTGGCGCATGACCAGACGTTCCTTTCGGGCCTGCCCTCGGTCAATGCCATGCTGGGCGACTACACTCCTGCGCGCTGCGAGCTGATCGGCGAACGCCTGGCGATTGGCGAGTTGATCCGGGCGAAGCGGTTGTGCTGGTGCTGCTGGCGCAACGGATGACGCAACTGATGTCGGCGGCGGTGCCGACGCAAGTGTGGAAGACGGGACGCCAACGCCCGTGGCCCCGGAAAACGGATCTGGGCCGTAGGCTTGGTTTCCGGCCGCTACCTGCCGTAGTGCAAACGATTGCGTACCGGGAGTGTTGCGGTTCTTCCACGCATCGGCGAACGCCTCTGGCGTTGCTGCTTGGCCTCCGATCATCGGCCGGGACGCGATTTCCGGACGCGGCTTCTTCTTCGGTGGAAGTGGCATCCCGCCACGCATCAGCGGAGATCCAAAGCTGCCACCTGTTGTAATCCCAGATGATTGGGTGCCGACTCCAACACGCCGTTGTAGAAGTTCTTCGAGACTCATCGTCCTATCTCCTTCACCGAAATTGTACGCTTTACTCCAGAATTCGTGCAAGAGCAGTCGCAAACGCGGCGTCCTGATGCCGCTTCAGTTCAGCCGCCAAGTCGTCCGGCAGGTCGTACCAGACGTTCGGTGTCGCTTCTCGCTTCTGCCGGGCGTCCTGAGCCACAAGCCAGACTTTCAGTGCCGGGCGAGCTGTCAAGCACGGCTTGATTCCTTGGATGTTCGACGCTTGCCCGTAGATGATCAGTAGCCCGCAGCCCGTGGCGTCGAGCATTCCATCCAAGTCCGCGTTCCGAACGGCCGTGACGGTGCATTGCCGCAGTCCTTCCGGGGCCGGTACGGACTCCGGCTTCGGCATGACATTCGGTAGCACGTGGAGCATGTCGCAGTGTCCGGTGTCCGGGTCGTGGTTGCCGATGATGCCAAGTACCTTCAGCCGGGCGATGTGCGGGGGCGGATCGACGCGATACGGGCAGGACGAGCAGACCACCACGTCGCACGGGCGCGGCTTCTCACCTTCCTTCAGGGGCATTGGAAGGAACGACGGGTAGCGGTCATCGGCTGGCGCGACCTTGCTTCCGTCTGCCAGCACGATTGGGCCGTCGCCTGGCTGGCGCGGAAGCCGCGGCGTGGCGTAACTGGACGGAACGAACTTGTTGTCACAGCCGTAGACCTCCGGCTGGTTGGCGCAGTTGCAGCGGATCTTCCCCACAGCCGACCATGAGCGGTGAACGCACTGCACGTCAGGGACCGGCGGCACCTCCTGGGGCTTGGGCGGGTCAATGTACGTCCCGTTCGCGCGGGCTTGGTTCCGCTCGCGGGCGGACATAAACTGGCCGGAATTTCCTTGCGTGACCTGGGGCGGCGGGGTAGTATTCATGACTCTCCTTGGCACCTCTGGCGATCAGTCTTAAACCGGATTTGTTAGGTAAAACTGTAGTTCAATGTACGCCCCGTCGGCACAATCACACGAAAAGATCCTGAATCCATACGGGTATAGGGACGTGTCAAGGAACAGATCATCCCAGCCTGTCGATTTGGTGCAATATGTTGTGTAATCATATTCGTCAACGCCATCACATACCCAAACAAGAAAATTCACAGTCATCGGCAATTCGCCATTGTCCACTTGGCCCGTGCAAGTGAGATGAACAACGTATCCACCACTAAGAGTTCCTTCCCATTCCTTGGGGTCTGTGCCAACAAGCGACAGTTCCGCTACGTCGCCGTCAAATGCACCGGCAGGGCAGTCTGAGAAATCGCCGCTACTCCTATTCACGATTACCCAAATGGTGTCTGGCAGGAACTCGCAGCCGCAGCCGCCCTCCACACAGCAGCACGCGTCGGCCGGAGGCCCAAGTGTCAGCTTTCCGTTCGTGAGCAGCAGTGCGTTTCCCCACAGCACGAGCGACATGCGTCAGGCCCCCGATTCCGATGGCGTCGATGATGGCGTTCCCGATGCAGCATCGCACGGCACGCACTCGCACGTCCCGCCCTGTCCCGACGCGGCCGATCCGACGCACAGCGCCCAACACGATGTCTTGTCCCAGTCCAGAGCCGGGCAGGGATCGCAACTGAATACGATGTCCGTTGCCGGCGTGATCTTGGTAAAGTTAATCGCGTCTGAGGACGGATTGGTAATCAAACATCCGACCCAGCAGTACGTCGCTTTGGTGGCCACGATCGAACAAACCGTGACCACCCCGTCAACCGTCGTGGTGTCGGTCCCCAAGGACTCTAGTACGGTCCCCGTTACCATCGGCAACGCCTTGTCGTCCTTGTCGCTCGTCTGGGCGGTACACAACAGACACAGCCTTTTGTAGCTGATTGTCCCATCCGCGCAGGAACCGTCGCACGCAAATGTCAGATCCTCAACAACGTCAACCTCCACTCCGGTAACAAGAGGGACATTTTCCACTTCTTCGCAAAATGTGCATTGCTGGACGACGATCGCGCTCTTCGTCTTTGTGCCGGACAGCCCGCACCCGTCGCAAAACACGTTTTGCAGGACCGGCTGGATGACGTGCGGTTTCACTTGGATGATCATCCAGGCGCAGTTGCAATCGTCCCAGGAAAGAATCAGATCGTCCCCGATGCAAGCGTAGAGTCCGGCCGGGTTCAACGCGGACGTTGGCTTCGGATCAACGTCCCAAACGCACACGTCACGAGCTTCCCACCCGGTAATACTGGCCGCTCCACCGCAGACCTCTCCAGCGGCCTTCGCGACGGCTAGGTTCGCCCGTGGATCGGGGACCAGCCAGCCGTAGCACTCCGGCGGATCTCCCCCGCACTCGCCGGGGTTGATGTGCAGCGTGGCGTCTTCGGTCGTGTCACAGGCGATCTTCCGCTTGGTGGAGTTGCAGACGCGGATCTGGCAGATGGTCGTATCCGGTGAGCAGGAAGCCGACGCGGACTTCAGGATCGTCGCGTCGCCGCACTGGCCGGGATAGATCGGGTTCTCGATCCGCACGCGGCGCGTCAGGCCGTAGGGAAAGCTGGGGCGGTAGCAGGTGCCCGTATCGCTGTTGCAGGTGTCGATCCGCTCGACCTTGAAGCACTCATTAGGGAGAGCCAGCAGCCACTTGTTGCAGTCGCAGATGTAGACCTGATGGGCGTTGGGATCGTCCACCCAGCAGCGTGTCACGGCGTTCCACTTTTGAGGCTGGGCTGCTTTATCGAACTCGCCGGGCTTGATGCACTCGACGGCGCGGACCATCAGTTCGTTGGGGCAGTCTTCCCACCGCTTCACTCGCATCGTGCCCGTGGCGGAATCATAGTCGCCGAGGATCAGGTAGCCGCAATAGCCCTTCTCCAGCAGGAACGATCCGGTCTTGACGCCGACCACCGTGCCGGGATCGTACTCCTCGTAGACGAGCGCCAGCATCGGATCATCCATCGTTCCGACGCGGCCAGCAAGACCGGGAAGGATTTCGCACGGGCCGTTGATGACGGTTCCGCAGGGATTGTCCTTCAAGGAGCGGCGAACCTGCAGGACCGTGCGCCCATCGAGCGGCGTGTAGCCCCCGATTTCCGGCCTGGTGCTCTGGACGATTTCTAGGGCACCGAACGGCGGGATCGGCGTGCTGCCGAAGTTCTGAAGTTCTATCCAACGCTGCTGGCGGTGGGGAGCCCGTGTGTCTTGGGGGAGTGTCATGTCCGGGCCTCGAAGTGTTGAGAAACTCGCGTCTGGGGAACCTGCCCGCGTCCGACGCGGTACTTGATCTGAGCGATCGTCCCGTTGGTTGCGACTTCCTGAAGCCCAGCAACCGAGACGTGCCGCTTGTCCCGGATCGCGTCGAAGTGCGTGGCCCACGCGAACAAGTAGACTTCCGCCTCGGCCGTCAGCGTCGAGATGTTGTCAACCTCCGTTGACAGGCTGCAATTCTGATAGCCCAGCGCCCGAGCGCGCCACAAGTGCGGAACCTCCAGCGTCCACTCGCCCTCCCCGGTGTCCCGTTCGATCTCGAATATCTCCCGATGCCACGCCTTGGTTGACGAGTCGCGCAGCCTGAACCCGGTGTGGAGCTTCAGTTCAGCAGGCTCCACGCAGTCGCCAATCTTGAAGATCGGGTACTCGAACTTGATCAGCCGGTTGCCCTTGTCCATCACGAAATCACAGGCCACGTTGGGGCAGTTTGCCGTGTTCTGCGGATGGTCCCCGTAAGGGTAGTAGATCCCTGTGACGTAGGCCGGCGGGGGTTCCACGAATTGCCAGACCACACGCCGGTCGTCAAGCTCGATGTCGTCCCGGTCGGTGACGTAGATCGTGTCGCCGTCGAACGGCAACGTCTGGGAATCCTTTACCCGGTAGCAGCGGAACACGGACTCGAAAGCACGCTGGCGGTTCGGCCCCGCCGTGACCCCGGAGAACAGCGACGGCCACTCGTAGTTCCAGCCCAGCGACGGCCGGTAGGACAGTGAGTCGAGCGGCTCGTACATGCCGTTGTCTTCGATGCCCACCGCTTCAAGCTCCAGGGCCGCCCCGAACCACGTCCTGTCGCACTTGACGTGGATCTTCTTCGGCCCGGACTCGACGCGGGCCAGGTAGTCGGGGATGATCAGCGGCCAGTTGGCGTCGATGCCGTCGCCGTCGCCGGTGGTCTTGACGCTGTAGGCGTCGGCGGTGTCTCGGCAGACGTGACCCGGCAGCAGGCTCAGAAGCTCATCCAGGGCCTTATTGACGGGCGTGTTGTCCCATTCGATGTCGGGGTACGTCAGCGGCAAGTTAGACGACAGACCGGACTCGCCAGCGGCTGCCATCGCTAGGGCGGCGATGTACTCGGCGTTCAGTTGCGTCGTCGGTTCGATGCTGTTGTTGCGATAGCGGTAGTTGTACCGGCCGCTGATCGGTTTGCCCGGCCATGTGGCCCGGCGGTCCCGGAGCGTCAGCACCCACTCCCGTTTGCCGTCGTGGTGCTCGGTGCGGAGCGTGCTCAGATCGGGGATGCAGGTCGCCAGCGTGATCGCGGCGGCGTCTTCCGACTGGAACACCAAGTCGCCCGCGGCGGCCGTCAGCGGGGCGTCATGGGGGATGCGGATGCGCCACGTGTCGGGAGTGCTGCCCCGCGTGATCCGCCCGTCAAGGCTGATCGCTGGCAGGCCACCAAAGCTCGCAGTCACGGTGTACGGCATGGCTCACGCGTAGGGGGAGATGTTTGGAACGTAGTACCGTGGGACAAAATAGCTGTTCGTGTAGAGCGGCTGATTCCCTGTCGGGTAAGCGATCATGTACGTCGGAACGTAAAACACGTATCTCCATCTCAGTGGATAGTACAGCCACGAGTAGCCCTTGTGGATCGGCGCACCGACTTGGATTTCCCGTTGAGTTAAATCTTCCCACTGCTGGTCGATCAGCGGCGTCGGAACAGCGCCAGCCGTATACCAGCCGTGGAAGCCTTCCGCGTAGCCTTCCTGGATGATCTTGACGGGCGTTTGTTCCCAAATGACGTACGCTCGCGCCGGCCCGGTGATGAGGTTCTGGAATCTCCACATCCGCTGCCCGCCGATGTTGATGAAGTTCTCGGTATACTCGATGATCTCGTTCTCGCACGCCTCGTAGAGCATCTCCAGCGTAATCACGAAGTCCCGCTGAATTACCAGTTGCTCCATTTGGGACGTCGGCAACTCGAAGCAGGACACGCGCGGGCCACGGATACTGTTGTGATCGTCCGGGTCGAGAAGATGCCGGGTATTGGCACCGTTCTCGTCGGTGATGACGAACTTCTTCTCGTTGACGGAGTAGGCTTCGGACAGGGCGTCGATCTTGGCGCTCAGCGTCGGCCAGTCGCAGCCCTGCACTTGAACGAACAGCGTGACCTTCTTCAGCACCGTGTCACGCCAGCCGCGCCGGGTGTGGTTTGGGAGTTCTTCCCACCGCATGTCCACGACCTCTGCCTCTTCGTGGGTGAAGTCGCCGTAGTGGTAGCGGATCAGTTGGGCCATCGGTTACGCTCCCTCTTGGCGTCGGTCTTGGAGGATGCGGGATAGGGCACCGGCCCCGGCAGCGGCGGCAAACGGGGCGACGGAACGTAGCGTTCCTTTTCCAGGTTTCAGAATATTGTCTGTACGTCCACGCCAGAATGGATTTGGAACCTCTATTCCATCAAGATCAAACGACGGCATGTCTTCCGGCTTTGGCTTTGCAGCAAGTGCAGCATTGGCGTCCTCGCGGACCTGCTGCATCTTCTGTAAGTCCGCAGATCTTTGAGACCAGGTGTGCGGGGCCGGCACGCCGCTCATCAACCTTCTCGCTGCCTCAAGCTGTTCTTCCCGTGATGCAGCCTGCTCGCCAAGGATTATCTTGACATCTCCAGCAAACTTGCGGCGCACCGACTCTTTCTGTCCGGTCGCATTGTAGACGCCAAGCGAGTCACGCAGTTCGTCAGAATGAAGTATGTCTTCGACTGGCTCTGTCACGACAGTCCACTTTCCATCTGCGTTCTGAACCTGTCGCGACTTCGTTAGTGGAGGAAGTTCCATAGCGGTCTTGCCCGCCTTTGCCCCGCCCTTCAATCCCTTTGCCATCGCAAGCCCGCCCATCGCCAGCGGCGCGGCCATCATCGCCCCGCCCACCCAGTTCTTCCACGGAGCCCCTTCCTCGTTGTCGCCCATCAGGTACGCCCCGGCAACGGGCGACGCGATGGACATGGCCGTTGTTGGCCGTGCTGACTTCGACAACGCTTGTTGTAACCCGGTTCGTTGTACCGCCCGCCCAGCAGTCCCGGCCGCACCAGCTACCCTGCCGGCCCCCTTGAGGGCCTTGAACAACGCCCCGGCCCCCAGCCATGAAAGTGGATCCAACGCCATCTCCGTTGCCATCCCACCGGCCGCGTTCATGCCCGTGTCTTGTTCTCCAGCCATCCCGTAGGTCCGGAGCACGTCCCGCCCGGTCGCCCGGTTCTGGTCGCCGAATGGAGTCATCCACTGATCCAGCGGATTGCGGCGCGCAAAGATGTCCCGGACGGACGAACCCGGTAAGTCCGCCACGTTTCCAACGCCTCTCAGGATGTCGAGTAGCACGCCCATCGGTTACTCCTGACTCATCGACTCGCGCCAGCACTCCAGTTCCTCTACGCGGCGGGTGGCGTCCTGAACGAACCCGGCCAGCATCGCCATCTGCCTGGCGACCGCGGTGTCGAAGCTGGCCTGGGCTTGACCGAACGTCATCTGCTGGGGCATGTTTCCGACAGGCCCACCGGCCCGGCGCTCGGGCGTGTCTTTCCAGTCGGGAGGCTGGGGGATCTGGGTGCTTGTGTCCGGCGGTGGTGGAGTGTACGGCGGGATCCTGATGCTCGGCGGTTGCGGCTGGTTAGGCTGGTACGGTGGTCTGGGTGGTGGTTGCGGCGGCTTTTCAGTCTCCGGCTGCGGATCTTGCCGAGCAATCCGCTGGTCATGCTCTCCGCGTCGCGTTTCCCGCTGCTGTCGCTCCGTCTGACGCACGACTGGCGGTTGCCCCTGTTCCCGTGTCACCCGTGCCCGATGCTCGTCAGCGAACGCCTGGGCGGCCTGCAACTGGGCCTCCGGAGGCTGACTGTCAACATCCATCGGGCCTTGACTCGGGATCTGCTGGTCCAGTTGTGCCTGACGACGTGCCTTCCGTTCCTTGACTTGCTGAACGACGCGCTGTCGGCGCGCGGTGTCCGGCGTCCCTTCCGCCCACGCCTGCGGGTCGAAGGAGGGAAGGTTGTCCGCTTCGGCCACGGCAGCCCGGCGGTCGGTCTGGGCCTGCTCACCTTCGCGCAGCTCCTGCTGGGCGACTTCCGGCGTGACCATCGGAGGAATGCTGTCGGTGACAGTCCGGTAGTCGCCGTACTTCACCTGGTCCTGTGCCCCCTGACCGGAGCGTACAGGGTACTGTTCCTGCATCTGCTGGAGTTGGGATTCCAGCGAGCGGATGCGTTCGGTCAGTTCGGATAGGCTGGGCTGTGGCATGGGTTACGCTCCGGTCCCGGACGGCGTGGCTGAAACGGTGCTCGACGGCGTACTCGAAACCGTTGACGAAGGCGACGTTGACGGGGTATTGCTGACAGACGTTGATGGCGTGCTCGATACTGTTGACGAAGGCGACGTTGACGGCGTGCTCGACGGCGTGCTGCTCTTGGTGTGCGACGGCGAGTGCGACGGCGTTGAAGACGGGGTAGCAGAATCGGACGGCGAATGAGAAGGCGTCGCACTTGTCGTTGAAGACGGCGTTGCCGATTCGGTGTGAGACGGCGATCGGGACGCGGTGCTGCTGGGTGTCGCACTTTCGGTTCGTGACGGGGTGCTGCTCGGCGTCGAAGATGTCGTCGAGGACGGAGTTGCCGACTCGGTGGCCGATGGCGTCGAACTTTCGGTGTACGACGGAGTTGACGACCGAGTGTTGGACGGCGACCTGGACGGGGTAGCACTGGGCGTCCGAGATACGGAAGTCGAAGGCGTGAACGACGGGCTATGGGAAGCCGTGTGCGATGCAGTATTGGCCGGAACGATGACGTTGGTGACTCTGATTTCCGGGTAGTCGTTGTCGGAATCCCCGAACGATTCCCCTTCGTTTTCAAACGTCAGGTCGTACTCGTCGGCCGCGTACGGGCTTTTCTCCGGAATCTTCAAATTCGTCAGCTTGAACTCGGTGTACGTGCTAGCCCCGCCCACGTCGGACAAGTCGAACTTGATGACGCACTCAGCACCAGCTGTCGTTGGTTCGTACAGGTCGGCGTTGTTGGAGTCGAACGGCAGTTGCAACTTGAGCGTCACGTCTCGTCCGGCGAACGGCAGGCTGCTCATCGTGAACGAGTTGGCCCACCGTGGCTTCACCTTGTTGGTGACTTCCAACTGGAAACCGTAGACTTCACGGTCGGCACCCTCGATCGTGAACTGGCCGTCGCAGTCCTGGAAGATGTACGGCGTGTAGGCTACTACCGATTGAACACCCGGCTCCGGGTTTGGCCACGCCGACGCAAGATCGTCCCAGCCGTCGTCCTTGAAAATCCAGTCCATCGCCAGCGTCAGCAGGTCCGGCGTGCCGTTCTCACGGAAGGAAATGCCGCGACCCTGGAGCACCCAGTGGGCGCAGATGCCGTCCTTGAACTCGTGCCGATAGCCGTCTCGATCGAACAACCAGCCGGCCGTGTTCAGGCAGTTGCCGGGAAGGAACAATCCACCGCCGGAATCGTCCCCGACGAGGTACTTCAGTAGCGTGGAGAAGTACCCGGCGCTCGGATTCATGATGATCCGCCCGTGGACGAAGTACCCGCCCTTGCGGACGCGAGATTTGATCCGGTACATCTTCCCGGTGATCCCTTGCCCGCCGATGATCCGGCCATGGCGCTGGAAATTTTCGCCGGGGTTCCCGTCCATTAGGAACTCGTAGCGTTCGCTGTTCAAATCAAACGTGTATGGCGACGCGCCAGGTTCGCAGATCACTTTGGTCAATACACCAACAGCGGGTCCGTTACAGGCAGTCATTGTCGTGATCCTTTCTTCTATGTCCGCGTTTCTCGAAACCACGCGCGGACAACCAGTGAAACGGCTTCCATCTGCTGGCCTCGTTCTTCGACTTTCCGATCCGACTCAGGAATCGGCGTTTCGACTTTGCACGGCTCGATCAAGTGCCCTGTAGGCAAAGCCACCCCGGACAGTCGCTTGTTGTGGAACAGGCGATGCAGCGATTCTTCCCAGCCCGTCGTCCGATCGGGCTTCTCCCCACGGCTGCCGGACCCACCGCGAACGACCGTCACCATGCAGCCGTAGCCTTTGTCGTCAGAACTGTTTGTGGCTCGCCCCTGCCGGACATCGGTGGGCGTCACGTAGCAGCCCGGCCGGTAGTCTGCGGAATCGAACGGGCGCGTCTGCACACGCACGTCGTGTTTGATCTCGGACAGGTTTTGGACGCGGATCGTCTCGGCAACCGCCTCCATAGCCGTCATCCAATTTCGTGTGATTGAAACGGTCATCCCGTCCACCATGCGTTGGTAAACCACGGCCACATCGCCCACCACGGCGCGTTGCCTGGGCGGGCATCATTCATCAGGTCTCGGCAAGCGGCCCGGTGGTACGCATCCTGTGCCAGCCCGTTTCGCTGCCGAATCGGGTCGGTGGCGTTTTCGCCCTTGGCCGTCTCGTGCGCCCCGACCGCCAGCATGTACTCCGCCAGCCGGTCGAAATACTCTCCGCACGTTTCCCAGTCCACATCCATCGCATCGCTGATCGTGTAATTCATCGCTGACAGGCTCACGTCAGCGGCAGTGTCCAGCGTCAAGTGCGTGGCGTCCGCGACCGCGATGATGACCCGCGTCAGCGCCGAAGCATTGAACAGCACGTCCAAGTCGCCGGTCTGCTGCCGGGAACCGTACGGCCCGGTGGGCTCAATCCCGGCCGTCTCGCTGATCCGCAACACGCAGCCGATATGGCGTGAAGACCACGCGGTCCCGGATCCCGTCACCGTCGCACTGGCGTTGACCGACGTGACGGTCCCCGTGGAATACTTAACGACCTGCGGGGCGCGGGGCGACCGGCGGTAGATGAACTCGTAGGTCCGGGCACTTGACGGCGGCGGGGACACAGTGATCGACCGGCCCTCCCGGCGTGGGTCACGCTCGATGGTGAAGTATTGCGGGTAAGCTGCCGGGACTCCGGCGAACGACCGTCGAGACGCCAGGACAGTCCCGACGCGGACACGCTCAATGTCCGGACCCCCGGAAACACAGGCTACGTCCGTCGGCTCCTCCATGCCGATGAAGTTGGGCGGCAATAGGTACGACTCGCGAAACCAGTAGTATGTGGTCGCCGCCGCGACATTGGCCCCTGGATTGCCGTCTTCCCGCAACGTGATCTCGGTGTCGCTGACGCGAGTGGCGACGAGGTAGACGGTGCTGACGATCTTGATGGAACCCAGCGCCGCGTTGGCGGGCCACGTGCCCCCGGTCAGCGTAACCGTGCGTGTGGAGTGCGTGTAGGCGATCGTCCCGGTGTGGTAGTCAGCTTCGGTCTGAAGCGTGTACCGGCCCGTGTACCACGTCCACAGGTGGTTGCCCATTTGGCGCAGGGCATCCGCCACGGCCTTGCGCATCAGGTACAGATCCCGATCGCCGGCCGGGCGGTCGAAGTGGATCAGCAGCCGGTCGATCGCGTCCTGGTAGGTCACGATCTCCGTGGCAAGACTGCGCTCGGGGGTGTGCGGGATGTAGTTGGTCATGGCTTCCTCGTTATCGTTCGCTGTTCACCGGCCCGTCGTCACGCTTGGGTATGTCGATTGGGTCGGCTTCCATGTGCCAGTCGGGGACCGGACTGAACTTCTCGACCAGCCACTCCAGCGGATGCACGGCCTTGGGCCACGTGTTGCTTCGCCAGAACTTCTTGCTGTATTCACGCGCCCTGTCGATCTGTTGCTGGCTGATCGGGTAGGGCCATGTCGAGTGGCCGGGTGCTGCGAAGTTGCCCGTGCGGAACATGTGAGCAAACCAGCAGTTGCAGTTTGTCACCAGCCGGCCCCCGGAGAGCCAAGTCTTGCACGCCCACTCTGTCCCAAACTGACCCCACGAGCCGTGCGACTCGTCCATCCCGCCAAGCTCCCAGAAACGGTCCCGCTCCAGGAACATGCAAGCCCCGATGAAGGACATGGTTTCGATCATCTGCCCCTGGGCGACGACTTCCGGCCGCTGGCAATGCTTCCGCCAGTATTGGAATTGAAGATCCGTGTTGAACCGCCAAGACAGCGTTCGCTTAGCTCGCTGCGGACGCCAGCGGATCTGCATCGCAAGCTCAGTCTGGCCGCACTTGACGCACTTCTCCGGCTTGACGCCCTGGTACGTCAGGTTGTTGCACTTCTGGCACTCCCACTCGAACGCCAACAGATTATACATCATCGGGACTTGGGTCATGCCTGGTTCATGGGCCTTCATTAGTTCCACGTCGAAGCCCTTGCTGACTCCGCAGTGCGCGTCTAATTTCATGATCCAGCGCGCCCGCGACAACTTGGCCCCGTCGTTGGTAGCCGCCCGCTGGCCCACGGCTTCTGTGTGGTGGATGACACGCAGCCGGGGATGGTCCTTCAGTACAGGGTCCGGCCAGCTACCGTCGCAGACGGCGATCACTTCGCTGTCGGCGCGAATGTTCGCCAGCACGTTCTCGACCGTCTGGGCAAAGAACATTTCGCAACGCCCTGGGATGATGACCGATACGTCCTTCGCGTAGTTCACTTCACCGCTCCTATCGTGTTGTCCCACCGCTTGTACTTGCCTTCCAGGTACATCCACGCTTCAACGATCCGCTCCGTCGTCAGCGCCGATGTGGCGATGCTCCCGTGGTAGTCGCCCGGCCGCCCCTTGTAGAACGTGTGCTTCAGCGGCGTCCCGTTCCACGAGATGTCGTACTGGTCCCGGTGATCGTAAATCGGACTGCCGGGGTACGGTTGGAAGATTTTGCAGTCGATGTCGTCGAGTTTCACTTCGTCCAGGAACCGATCCGTTTCGTCCAACGACTCCTGATTTTCTCCCGGCAGTCCGACGATGAAAAACCCCTTGACGAAGATCCCGGCCTGCTTGAGCATCGCCACGGCCTGCTTCATGGTCGCCAGCGGTTCGCCCTTTCCGATAATCTTCAGTATCCGCTCGGAACCCGACTCGATCCCAATGCCCACACCGACGCATCCCGACTCGGCCATCATTTCCAGGAACGGCATCCCGTACTTGACCACCAGATCGGCCCTGACAAGGCAGCGCCAGAGCAGCCCGGCTTCCTTCATGTAGGCACAGACCTCCTCGGTTCGTTTCCGGTTCAGGATGAAGATGTCTTCGGGGAAGGCGATGGCCTTGAATCCCATCTTGCGGACGATCTCCAGTTCCTCAATCATCCGGCCCGAACTCAGCAGCCGGACGTTCGTGTTGTTCTTCGAGCAGAACCCACAATGGAACGGGCAGCCCCTGGAACCCATCACGGTCGTCGCCGCAAACCCACGGATCGCGAACGTGTAACTCGACAGGTCCACCAGCGAACGATCAGGGATCGGGTACTGGTCGAGCGGCAGGGCGGGAGCAACGATCAACTCAGCATCCGTCAGGAAAGCCTCTTCGGCCGCGTACTCCCCGTCCCCGACGACGATGCAATCCCAGCCGTCCTTGAGACACGATTCGTGATTCAACGTCACGTGCGCCCCGCCCACGATCACGCGGGGTGCGGGCACGGCGATCTTCAGCCGCTGCATGGCTTCGACGGCAGCCGGGTACTCCGGGGACGTTGGCCCGAACCCGTAGTAGTCGAAGCCAAGCGGGATCTTCTTGATGTCGCCGTCGAATAGCTTCACCTGGTGGCCCTGTTGGCGCAGCCCGGCCCCGACAGCCATCAGTCCCAGCGGCGGGAATGATCGCTCGTCGATCAGGAACGGGGATGGACAGCGGACTAAACAGGCTCGCATACGGGGTCTTTCGGGTATCGTTGATGCGTGTACCAGTGGTTTTCGGGTGTCTTGCGGGTCAGCGTGTGGAACATATTGAACGGGTTGGCGTCCACGTCTCCGCAGTATTGGCCATTGGGGAACATGTAGATGATCGGCCGGTCCTCGTTAGTCAACGTGATCTGACCGGCGAAGACCATCTTCATCAGCTTCCGCTTGAAGTAGGTGTCTTCCTTCTGCGGATAGCCACGGCCCAGAATCAAGTCCTCCCGGTATCCGCCCATTTCCTGAAACAGCGTTGCCCGCATGACGAAGTTGTTCGGATGCGTCGGGAGACGGTTCCCCTTGGCCTTGATGCGGCTTGGCTGGATCCCCCATTCGATCAGCGTCTTGTCATCCGTCTTGAATTCTCCGTTCTCGTCAATCACCCCGAACCGCCGCTTGCATCCCAGCCGATCGCCACGGAAATTGCGGGCTTTATCGACCGCTTCCCGCGTCAAGATATAGTCTCCGTCCGTCATAAACAGGTACTCGCCATGAGCCAGCTTGGCGGCCGTGTTGCGGGCCAGTGAAGATGTCCACGGGCGGAAGTCGTTCGTCGGGATGATCCGCACGGCACCGGACCACGGCCACGAGACCACACTTTCAATCGGCGGATCGCTTCCATCGTCCATGACCAGAATCTCCGTGTCAGGCCCTGGGATGCCGATCCGGTGCCAGTACAGGAACTGCCGACGAACAAGTTCGTGGCTGTTCAGGAATGGGATGATGATCGAAAGCTGGATTGTCATACTTAATCCACTACGAAAATGAACTTCGGATCAAACTTATTGCTGAAGACAGCGGTGTGGGGATACGCTTCGCTGTAGTCGTATCTGTACGTGAACAAACCGGAAGATTTGGAATACTGGTACTTCTTGTCGTTGCGACCTTCGGCGTCGTGGCAGACGACGTAATCTGCATGTTGCACCTTGGCAACTTCCATCCATCGTCTTTCGTTCGGACAGTGGTCTACAAACGCGATCGACCACGGCTGACTCAAGTCAACGGCGTCCCAGTCCGCGATGCAGTGAACTTCGTGGAACGCAACATCCTTCCACGCTTCCCCAAACTTGAAGTATTCCGGATTGTTCTCGTAGGACACCAGACGGCGCTTCATCGGGTAGCACGCCCAATGCAGGTACGGGGTCGAGCAGAACCCGATTCCAAGCTCAAGGATCGGTCCCGTCGTGACTTGCACGATTCGACTCAGAACCGGCATGTAACTGCCGCGTGTTTTACCCATTCTCATTTCGGCGTCCCTTGGCATTCGCGTCCTGTCATTTCATCACAAGGGCTCTTTCAGGAAGATTTCGTTCGGGTCGAACTTGTTGCTCCAGACGCTGGTTTGTGGAAAGGCACCAAGCCATCGCCACTGATACTTGAACAGGTGGGCGACAGTCGAAAGGTGGTAGTTCCTTTCGCTGCGGTCTTCTGAATCGTGAATCACCACGTAATCCGCATGGATCAATCGCCCCGTTTCGATGGCACGCCTTTGCTCCGGAGAATGATCGACAAACGCAACTGCCCACGGTTCGCTCAGGTCGATTCCGTCGAAGTCTTCAAGACAGTGAACGTCGTGAAAATCCTCAATCCAACTTTTTGCGAAGTCGAAAAAGTCTGGACAGTTCTCATAGGACACAATCCGCCGCTTGGATGGGTAACACATCCAGTGCAAGTACGGCGATGAACAGAAACCGACTCCAAGCTCAAGGATCGGACCATCCGTGAGCTTGACAATTCGATCAAGCACCGGCAGGAAACTGCCCCTCACCTTTCCGATCTTTGTGCGCTTCATACGGCGTACCTCCGTGCCAAGCTCTCGGCCGATCCCCAATACGGAAGCTCCGTACATTTTGACCTGAACACGACGGGGTGCTTGACGTGTAGTTGTCCGTCCGTCTTGAATGTCACGATGGGTACGCCAACGTCGAACACAGTACAGTTAATTTGGCTTTTCCTCAGCAGAAAAGCAGATTGCCTCCTCGTAAGGGTCGCGTCACTCCATGTGCTCTGCGATCCGAGGATTGCTTGAATGCGGCCGATAAGTGTATCTCTGCCGACGATCATCGCTCCGGCATCGCCTTGGGGCTTTCGACGAAATACCCTCTGCGCCACGTTCGTCCTGACATCGAACAGCCACGTCGGGACGGCGACGTAGAATGTATCCTCGCGATCTGGGATGAATTCAAAATACTGCCTTGGGTACAAGTAATCCGACTCCGCAATGCAAACGAACTTTGTCTTCGCCGCATTGGCCCCGATCTGAAGCTGCCGAAATCCGTTGGAACTAGACACGCCCACGTCCCCGACGCAGATGTTTTCTCCAAAATCAAGCGGCTTCTGAGAGACGCTTATGAGCGGCAAATTCAACGGCTGAATTGTTTCCAAGAGCGTTCTCCTGATCTCAGTTTCAAAGTCTTTATTCCCGGCGCTTGCGGTGAAGTAAATAACGGTAAGGTCTGGCGACGACATGGATCACCTTGGACACGCCATGCAGTACGGATAGTTCTTTCGCCCGCCTTCAGCGGAAAGTTCAGCAACGATCTTGCCCCTGGTATCGCCGTACCAGTAATCCAGCAGACTCGTCTCTGGGAACGTCCCTAAATCAAAATGCCCGATCATGTCGTCGCAGCACAGCAGGTACTGGCCACGGTGGTTAATGATCAGCCGGGCCATATGCAGGCACGGTTCGGACGACTTGTCGGTTGCTCCAGGATGCCAGTGAACCACTTCGTGGTAGCCCTTCACCTGCACGGCCGTCTGCTTGAACAGCGACAAAATCCACCGCTTTCGCGATTCGCGTTTTCGACCGTTTGATAAGTACAGCGAAACGATCAATCGGTCCAAGTAAAGGTCCAGTTGTGCGGCAAGTTGCTCGCTCAGGAAGTCCCCGTTGGTCACAGCAGCCACGTTGAACAGGCCGTACGATTTCGCCAACTTGGCGATCTCGACGATCCTGGGGTCCATTAGCGGTTCATTGAAGTGCGACAAAATCAACCGCCCATGAAACCCCATCGCCGCGGCTTGGTCCAGAATCGCTTGGATGGTCTCCATCGGCATCAGGTTCTGGTCGAACCAATCGGCAACTTCTTCTCTGGCCGGATTCGAGTTCCGAATGCACGTCGAACACCGACGATTGCATAACGAACTCGTTTCGATGTCTAGCCAGAAGAACCTTTTCATTTGTTCACTCCGTCGCGGGCCTCGATGGCTTCCGCCGCCGCGGCCATGATCTGATCAAAATCCTCTCGTCGCGGATACACACTGCGGAGCCATCCTGGATCCACCTTCTCCAGCCGGGCGGTCACGGCGTCTGCCATCATCGAAATGTACCGGCACTTCTCCTTGATCACCGGATCATCCGTAGCACAAAAGATTTCCCTGGCGGCCCGGCAGATGGTGAACCGGCGGTTCCATGCGTAGTCGATCGACCTCATCGCCATGTCGTTGACGACGCACAGTGGAATCGGCATGCAGTCGATCTTGAAGTAGTTCATCCCGCGTACTTCCTGTAGAACTCATGGGCATCTCCGAACGGAGGGACGGACCTTAGCTTTCCTCGATAGTTTGGACTCTTCTCGTGAACCCCATGATCTGTCTTGATGGAAATGACTGCTGTTGGAAGCCAGAAGAACGATCTCTTCATAATCTGGAACACGTCCTCGAAAATAGGGTTCCGTTCATCTACATCACCCCATAACCCAAGGGTTTTCAGAACGTGCCCGATCCCCCGGATAATGCGTTCCCTGCCCATCATGGACGCACCTAACGATCCTCGCTTCTTTGGCCAGTATTGGCAGACGATATTCGTTCTGGCCATCAGGACATACATCGGACGGGCACAACAGATGGTATCTTCCACTGGCGGCGTGTACTGGAAATACTCCGGCGGGTACACGGTATCTGCCTCGGCCATGCAAACGAACTTGGTAGTCGCTTGAATTGCACCGATCTGGATCTGCCGCCAAGTGTTTTGGCTCGACGATCCCACGTCCCCGACGCAGATGTTCTCGCCGAAGTCCATCGGCTTCTGGGACACCGAGATCAGCGGGAGGTCGCCCATCGCTTGAATGAGCGACTCCCTAATTCGGGACGCGAAGCCTTCCTCTTCGCAGTTATTCGTGTAGTGGATGACCGTCAAATCGTCTCGCATCTTACCCTCCCGTTGCGGACGGAGTTGACGACACGGTGCTGGAAGGCGTCGAACTAACCGTACTTGATACCGTACTTGATGGCGTTGACGAGACAGTAGCACTCGGCGTCGAACTGACCGTGCTAGACGGTGACGTGCTCGGAGTGTTTGATACCGACGTGCTTGGAGTCGAACTGACGGTTGCCGAAACCGTAGCGCTCGGGGTCGAACTGACGGTTCTGGATGGCGTGCTTGACGGCGTTGACGAGACAGTGGAACTTGGAGTCGAACTGACGGTCCTCGACGGCGTTGACGAGACAGTTCTCGACGGCGTTGCCGACGCGCTAAACCCGCCAGCGATCCCGTACTCCAAGATCGTTTCCATTTCCTTGGCCCAGGCTTCGTCGTTGACCATCGGGACGAGCCTCGCAGCGAGATTCGCGGACACCGGAATCGCCGTGGTCGGGGACACCGCGTAATGCCGCTTCTTCTTGTTCAGCAAGTCCCTCAGTTCATCCCCCGCCGTGTCGTTGTTCATGGCGTACTTCAGCCGCATCCACAGATCGCCGGAAATCACCGCAGTCCCGGCCGGAGTCGGGGCGGCCGAAATTTCGTTCAGGAGGGTTTCCAGTTCGGCAGCCGCGGCCACGTCGTTCAGGGCGTAGGGAAGCCGCATCGACAGTAAAGCAGAGATGGTCATAGTTCAGCCCTTTGCTGGTAGGATGGTATTGCTCTTGCGCCCTTGTGCCGGGCGTCGCTTCTTAATGACTTCCGCTTTCAACTTGGCGAGCGGTTCATGCGCCACATCGGGATTCGCACGCACCATGTCGCGGACTTCCCGCATCACGATGTCGTCGGCCACTGGCGGGGCTGATTCCAGCGGGTCGACGGCCGGCTTGTCCCACTCAAATTTCATCGTGCTCCGGCCTGCGGACAGATCGCGTTTGGCACCCATGCGCTCGCAGCGGCGGATGATCTCGCCGCGGCCGTCCGAGGGCCGGAAAGCCGCCCTGGGGTCGCCTTCAAACTGGGCCATGTCCGGCATGTAGATCGTGTTGGAATCCACAGACACGCCGTTGCGGCGCAGTTGCCGGGCCACCTTGGCGGCGTGCTCAGGGGCCATTTCGTCACCAAAACGCTTGAAGCCGGCCATGTACTTCTTGTCGGTTCCGATCACGTTGACGCGGCGGCAGGCGAGAAGTTCGGCCATACGCGGCGTGCAGCCGGCGGCGAGGGACTGGGCATAGATGGCTTGGTTCATCGTTTCTTCCCTTGGGGCTTGGGACTCGGTTTCTGCTTGGCCTGTTTCTTCGCTTGCGCTGCTTTTGCTCTAGCCACGTCGATCTGTGACTTTGCTTTTTGTTTGGCAACAGCACCCTGGACCTGGGCACCCTGGACCGCCGTCGCCATCTTGACCGCGCCCTGCTGGGCGTCCTGCTGCATCTTCTGCTGGCCCTTCTGCCGTTCCATCAGGAGCTGCATCACGCCCTTGCCGGACTCCAACTGGATTTCCATCTCGGCCTTCTTAGCGTCAAAGGCCATTTCCTGCTGCTGCTGGGCGGCATCAAGCTGCATCTCGGCCGCCTTGATCTGAAGGTCCGATTTGGCGGTCTCCTGCTTGATTTGGGCGTCCATGACCTTGGCTTGCACGTCCATTTGCTTGCCCTGGATTTCGGCCTGCATCTTGGCGGCTTCCATCTCCATCTTCTGCTGTTCAAGTTGTTGGGCCTGTTGCTGGGCCTGCTGCATCTCTTCGGACTGGCCGGGGATCATCATGCTCGCCATGTCCTGATCGTGCATCTCGCCCCACTTGGTCATCATGCCGTTGACGGGCTCGAAGTTCCCGGACGCCTGGGCGGCTGCCATCGCCACTGGCAGCCAGATCGTGGCGACTTGCTGCAAGTTGGCAACGTCCCGATCCCGGTTCGGGCGGCGGATGCTGGCGGCCTCGACCGTGTAGTCGTACTGCCGGGCAATCGCTTCGTCATCGTCGATCGCAACCACCCGATCCCACCACGAACCGAGCGTTTGGCCGAGCCGCGGGGCGACGTGCTGCGACCGGACGAACCGGCGGGCCACCATCGCTTCTCCGCACGCCACGCGGCCTTGGATGTCCACGACCATCTTTTGCATGAATTGTGGCCGGGACTCGTACATCCGCTGCTTGGCGATCGTCTCCTCGGCGGAGCGGTTCTGGGTGTCGTTCTCGTTCTTGCCGTACATCCCAACCGGCAGCCCGACTCGCATCCTGAACAGGTCCGTGACAAGCCCGATCAGTTCCCACATGTCGCGGCGGGTCTCAGCTTGGGTAAGCTGGGTAATCACCTTCCGCACGTCGTCCGTCATGGCCGGCGTCGGGATCACGCACTGATCGTCCCCGTTCTCCAGGAAGTCTTTGTAGTGCTTCAGGTTCGTTCCCAGCACAAACCAGAAGTCGCGGCTGCTCATCCACACCCGGTTGCACAGGAAGGGGATCAGGAAGTTCAACAGCTTGATCTCGCCCAGCGCCGGGGCCAGCGGAGCGATCGGCCATGCCATGCCGGGGTCTTTCTCGTCGTTGTTCGGGTAAAAGTCCAACAGCTCGCAGGGCCAGCGATCGTCCTTCCAGAACAGCGGCACGGGCCACTCAAACATGCGTCGAACGTCGTCGGTGCTCGCCCCTTGGGTGATCTTGTCGGCCGGGCAGTTCAGCGGCCACGGACACGCCGGGCAAATTGCCAAGTAGGCGTAGTCGCCGACAGTCTCCTGAAGGTGGGCTTTGACCGGCTCGTAGACCGCCGTCCGCTCGCCCCCGACGCCAGCCTTGGAAAAAATTTCGTACCAGACCACGTAGTCGTTGCTCTGGCCGTCAACGCGATGGGGATGCGAAGGCGTGGCACCCAGCAGGTTCTGGCTGTACGCCCATGAGCTTTCGAGCGTGGCCCGGTTCTTTAGGTAGCCGGCCGGCAACTTGAACCGCTTCTCGACCTCGCGATGAAGCTCGATGTGCTTCAGCGCGATCCACTTGGCGTCGGCCATCGTCTTGGCGTCAGGGTCGATGAACAGGTTTTCCGGGGGCTCCCGGAAGCAGCCGGTGATCAACTTGCCGCTGCCAGGGAACTGGTGCGGACGCGGCCACATCGTCCCCCTCCCCTTGAGCAACGCATCCAGCGTCATCATGGTCGAGTGCCACAGCAGGCCCTGGGGCTGTTCGCGGGCCGTGTAGTTCAGCCAGTCCTGCTGGAGATAGGCCCCCAGTTTCGACACGCCCTGCATCTGACCCTGTTCTTGCTGGATCTGCTGGGCCATCATTTGCCCGGTCTCGTCGTCGCCGAACAACTCCGGGGGAATCTGGATCGGGCTCTTGGGCTCCACCGTCCGATGCGGGTTGTCCCACATCAAATTGGGAAGCATGACCGCGACGTACTCGTAGGCCAGGTTGATCGAGACACGGAACCGGGGCTTGATCGTCCCGGACCAGAACTTCTTGGCGATGGTCTCGTCCCACATCGCCGCGGCGGAGCGGCCGTAAAACAGCATGATCTCATCGACGATCGACTGCCAGCGAGAACGGGACTGGGCGGACGCCTCGAGGCGTACCGTCCAAGCCTGAACCAGCGGTCGCAAGAGCGAGTCGCCGGGGATGTCGTAGGGCAGTTGACCGTCGATTGGCATGGTTCACCGTATTTCTACGCCGTCTGTCCGGCAGCGGCCATTACCGCCTGCGCCCGCTGAACCGCCACGCCCAACGCGTCCGGGCTATTGGCCGCCTTCAGGGACTCTTGGTAAGAAGTCGCGACGGACGCCTCGGTGGCACGGCGGATCTCAGTCTGCCGCTCCAGTTCGTCAATCCGCCGCATGTGGAAGTCGTAGTGCTCCTTTGGGATCGGAACGCCGGGCAGGTAGTTCCACGTCCCGAACTGCTTCACGGTCGCGTTGTTCCCCGCCGTCGCCGGATTGACCAGCGGGGCGTAGGTCGCGTTGTCCGACGTGCGGTGAATGGTCCCGACGTGGTAAATTATCCGGCACTGGCCTGGGTCCGCATTGTGCCCGGACACCACGCCCGCGAACGTATTCTTCGGGTTCCCCCGCTCGCAAATCTGGACCGGCCACCCAATGGGCGGCATGGGAATCAACTTGCCGGGATCTCGCGGGGCTTGCGGGGCTTCTTTCACGATCTCTTTCGCCATCGAATCAACTCCTATTCTGGGGTTCTGGTACTGGGGCTAAGCTGCTTGTCCTGGGCCAAGGTGAATGTACTTCGACGATGTGCCCATGATTCGCTCGGCAAGGTCTTTCACTGACGACTTGGTTTCGGCGGTCGATTCCGGATCGGTGTATCCAACTCCGCTCGCCAGCATCGGATGCAGGTAAGCAACGAGGTACTCCAGCGACTGCATGCAGTCGAACTTCCGGGGGTTCTCCGGCAGTTCGGTGATCCGCTCGATGCCCTGGATGACTTCCTTCTTGCGGTAGTACCGGAGGAATTCCTTCTGGGTCTCCAGCGTCTTGTTGAGGACCAGGATCAGCCGCGGATGCAGGTATTCCTGTGGGCTGCTGGCGTTCTGTACGTCCCGCAAACAGTCCCGGACCCATGCGCACCGATCCGCCACGATGTCGCAACTGGGGATGAAGTAGTTCCGCGTCTGCCGACTGTAGAGCTTGATGTCGTCAAACGCCTTGGCGAACACGTCCCACGTCGCCATGCCAGCGGACTGATGCACTTGCCTGCCGAAGTGGCGGTCCATGATGAACGCCTCAAACGTCCGGCCCTCTTGCGACTCCTGAATGGCAGCCGCGACTTGGTACGGGCTGAACCGCTTGACAACGACTTCGTACTCCAGAATCACGGTCGGCGGAACGGCCACGTTCTCGACCACTGGCGGCGGGACGCAACCTACCAGAACGGCCGTGCGTCGCGTGCTGGGGTCGATGGCGGCGTACCGCGTCCACGTCAGCGGCAACCGGCCGTCGCGGCGGTAGATTTTCTGGAGCACTCCGCGGGGCGTTGCCGGGTCGAGTTCCGGCACGGCACGGACGATAAACTCGGAACTGATCCCGTGCAGGCCCTGCTGGAAGTCGTACATCCTGCGGGACTCCAGATGCCGCTCGCCTTCCACGCGGGACTGGACCATTTCTTCGTCGCCGAGCATCCCGAACCGGGCGATCTGGAGCCGCTTCTTTTCGTCGTCGATGAACGGGTTTTCGGTCAAAGTCAACTTGATGTGCTCAAAGCGGGTATCGCCTTCGGCTTCAGCCTTCTCGCAACCGTCGATCAGGTTCGACAGCATGTAATTCTCGTCGTGCGGCCAGGCAGTCCACATGAACCAGCCGCCGTAATCTGCCAGCCGGGCGAAGTATTCCGGGACGTGCTCGCCGAACTTCACGTCCTCGTCGATCACGATGCCACGCACCGGGTCGCCCATCTTCGGCTGCGGGGTGGACGATGGGAAGGCCCGGATCACGGCCCCATTCTTCATCTGGACCGACTCGAAGCAGTTGGAGCCCTTGCCGCCTCCCTGCGGGTTCCATGTCCACGTCTGCTCGTCGATCAGATCAGACGGAATCAGCGGCCCGGCCGGCAGCCGCTTCTCGATGTTCAGCGAGTGCCACTTGATGTTCTCGTTCCACGCCACGAACCGATCCTCCGCCGGGCTCCAGATCATGTAGAACAGGCCGGGCTGAAATAAGACACGGTAGAGCGTCTGGCCGATATGGTTTAGGTCGTGACCGATGAACCAGTAGGAAAAGTTTTCCCTCTTCTTCGGTACGGCAAATCTCAGGGGAATCTTCTTTCCATTCCGTCCGATGATCGGGATGCCGAGGATTCGCGACGCGGCTTCGGCTAGGCCACAAACCGATTTGCCGGACCTGTTCGCTCCTGACACAATCAGCGTCATCGCCGGCGACGTGTGGATCCGCTCTTGGGCGTCACTGCCCGGCCGGTACACGCGCAGGGCGTCCTGCTGCCTGTCGCGCAGGGTGTTGGCGGCGTTCACCAGCGGATCGGCCGCGACGTTCTCAGAGCGTTGCGATATATGCCGCTTCGGCATTGACCTCCCCCTCGCTGAGTTTTTCCAGGACCGGCAAATCCTGGGTGGCCGCTTCGATGAACGTCTCGACCTGCTCCCGCGACATGCGGGAAACCATCTGCTGAACGATGAACTCCTTGAGTTGTTCGTCCTTCATGTCGGCAAAGTTGTTCTGCTGGTCACGATGCTTGTCGATCTCCAACCAGATTTTCATGATCGACAGGTAGGCACGGCCAAGGGTCGCTGACTTGCACATCTTGGGGTCGGCACGCAAGACCTCGAACCAGTTGTGCCAGTGCTCGGCCACCCCTTCGATGTCGCCTTCCTTGGCGATGAACCGCGAGAACACCCGGACGAAGCGGTCGAATTGGCGGTCGATCTCAGCCGAGTCCCCGATGCTGACCAGCGAATGCAGGTTCTTCAGGGCCACCCTCCGGGCAACCAGCCCCTTCTGCGGATGACACGCCTTGCGGATGCACGTGTTGCACCGCCGGTCGGTCGGCCAGTACGGGAAAGCAGACCGCTCGTACATCAGCCCGCATCCGTGCGGATAGTCTGGGCACTGGATGATGTCCGGCTTGTTGACGATCAACTCCACGTCTTCGCCAGCGAACAGCCAGTTGGCGTACGCGAAGAACTCCTTTCGCTGTCCGTACTTGGTCGGATCACCGCCGAGGGATTCTTCCAGATCCAGCTTCTTCGCAAGGATGCGGGCGAGGTGGCTCCACTTGGCGGCACTCTCGCCCTCTTCCGTGATGGTCGCATCGGCAATTCCGTTCCTACCGCTGCCATTCTTCCACCGCCGGTACAGATACTCCACCTCGTCGTTGGTGTAGACGTACGCTTCCCGCACTGTCTTGATGCAGCGTCTGACTGATTCGCTTTTTCCAGTGACGGGCTCGTCCATTACCACACTACGTCTTTCGGCGGTTTTTGTCCTGCGAACACGGCCCAGAGGGAACCATCACGCCAACGATCGACGTGCATTTGTTCGACTTCTAGCGGTCGGGTTCCTGTCCCTAAGATCATCCCGTCTTCGGGTACAAACACCAACGCATTGTTGAGCAAGTCTTGTGACAATACCGATTCGTGAATGAACACAAGGTCGGCCTTGTCGGTGTCCCAGAAGTCGGCGGTGGCGAGGTCGTCACAGGGAATGAACTTGACGCCCAGCTTTGCTGACCGGATAACGTCGGTTCCGTCTGCCATCCAGTCACGCTTTACCGCACAAAATACTCCACCCCCACGCGAAGCACGAACCAGTAGTTCAAGGGCACTTCCGTCCGGCACGCCGCAGTACAGAATCCGCTTCGGGTTGCCGCCCTTGTTCCACACGTCAAGGAACTCCTTTAGGTGCTCGGCGTCAACGTCGGCGAGTTTGGAGACTGGGACTGAGGCTGAAACTGGGGGATAGCCGTAGCCGACTTCCTCGTACTCGTCTTCAATCGTCGCGCCCAGTGGCTCTGCAACCGGGACGGTCTGTTGATGCGGGTCCACGGCGTACGGCTTAACGTACCACACATGCCCCAGCACTTGGACCGCATCGCCGAACCGCTCCTTGACCGCCACTTCCACGCCGGGGTACACCACGTCGCCGTAGTCGTGCCCGCAGATGATCGCGTGCGGGGCGTGCTTCAGCTTCGGGAGCCACGCCGCGATGTCGGCAGCCACGTCCTGGTAGCGATGGCCGGCGTCGATGTAGATGAAGTCCAGAGTGCCGTCGTCGATCTGCTTGGCCGCCTCTACGGTCGTGTTGCGAATCGCCTTGCAGCGGTCTCTGAAGTGCTGGGTGTTCTTGAGGAAATACTCGTAGATGATGTCCTTGCTGATTGCTTGGAATATCGCCTTTTTTGCAATCAACGCAACGGAGTCTTCCCTGTCCCCGTCCCACGTGTCCACGCACGTCAAGTGAATGTCGGGGTTCTCTTCCAGGATCGCGGTGGCAGAGTCGCCGACCCACGATCCGAGTTCGACGGCGAGAAGCGGAACGCCCTTGGGCAGCATCTGGACGACCATTTGCAGGTAGTCTCGATCATCCGAGTTTGAGGTCCATCCAAGGTGCGAAAACTCGTGGCCATTCCGCTCGGCGGTAAAGACCTTGATCGGCACGTCGTCGGTGGGATCGACATAAGTAACTGGGCTCGGTGCGTTGGGGATCGGAACGATACCGACATCAGGCGCGTCCCGCAGTTCCTTCTTGAACTGCTCCAGTTCCTCGTCCTTCATCTCCGGGTTGACGTACACCATCTTGTCCGCCGCCCCGTAGTTGTTCCGCACCGCCTCGGCGAACGTCTCGCAAACCTGCTCCAGACGCAGGACGATGGGCTTCCCGACGCACTTGGGCTTGTGGTGCCCGGCCCAGGCGTCCCAGTTGGCGAACACGATCGGCGTGCCCCACTTCATGCGCCCGGCCATCGCCAGGTTGCGGGTGAAGTACACGTCCTCGGTGCTGGCCTTCTCCGCTTCCCAGTGGTCCTTCCACTCGTAGCGGAAGTAGGGCGGCTTGATGCACTCCAGGGCGTTGGTCGTCATCAGCAGCAAGCCGGTAGGCAGGGCGGCGGCCGGGGCGATGCCGGTCATCAGGGCAGCTTCGTTGCGGTCGTAGGCGGCGATTTCGGCCCCACCATAGCCGTCTTCCGCGGACATCCAGTTCAGCCACTTGAACACGTAGACGTTTTCGCAGCCGCCGCTGACGGGATGCGGGGGCGGGCCGCAGTACGGCGCGCCGACGCAGCTTGGCAGGCCCTGAGTCAAACGGCGATAGGCGAAGTCAAACGTGCTTTGCCAGAAGGGCTTGGCGGACACGCCCTTGTCCACGTACAGGTCGGGTTCGTTGTCGGAGTCGACCATGAGTATTAGATCGTAGCGCCCGACGACGGCTTTGCGGAGAAGAGCGTTTCTGGTGAGTGTCAACGGCGTGTCTGATAGGTTGACTTTCCCGATGTTCCCAATGCGTTCATCAAGACACATCTCGTGATACACTTTTGCCCACCAATCACCAATCTGGGGCAAAATGGCAGAGTAGCCACCATTGGAGGAGTAACAAAACTGGCCTACTAACACATCAACTTTTGCTGGGGTCATTGTTGATTCCTGTTTTTTGAAAACACTGGGGCGATATTCAACGGGGGCGACCGCAGATATCGGATCGCTTTCTCAAACGGTTCTACTGTGTCGCCACCCTTTCCTAAAAACGTGTTGCAATTATTGCACAGCACGCCGCGGATTCGTCCTGTGATGTGGCAGTGGTCTAAACATTTCTTGGTTTGCTTAAACTGCACTCCACATAACATGCACACATCCGCAGACGCCATAATCTCTTCATACATCTCCAGCGTAATGCTGAATCTGTATTTGGCGAAATTCCGCTGTGCGATTTGTCGGCTCTTTTCGGCAAATTCTGGGTCTATAAGCCTTCTCGCCGCAATCCGAGCCCATTCCTTACTCTTGTAGGCTTTGATTTTACTGTGATGCGTTTCTCTGTATTCGCGACGATACGCATTCCAGCACTCTCGACAGCACGAACGCCTGCCGTCCGTTTGAGACCTGTCGATATGAAAAAATCCGATATGTTTCTCTTGACCGCACTTCGTACAGACCTTAGATTGAATCACTGGTTGGTTCCTTCTACCACAAGGTTCCGATCCGAGCAGCCGCGTTCACAACACGCGGCTGTCTCATTTTCTGGGGCTTACTTCTTCTTGTCCTTGCCTCCCTTCTCCCGCGCGGCCCGCCGTTTCACGTCCAGGGCGATGGCGATGGCTTGCCGCTGCGGGTACTTCTTTTCCGAGTGCATCAACTCGGATATGTTCCGCCCCACTGACGCTTTCGTTCCCGATTTGTCGAGGGGCATGACTTCGATCTCCAAAAATGAAAAAAGCCTCGCCCGGCGCAAGCGCTAGGCGAGGCTCGCCCCAGGCCGTCGACGGTGGTCCGATTAGGAGCACACCCCCTTGAGGATCTGGATGTCGCACAGGATTTCCGCCGCCGTGGTCGTCAGTCCGCCCGTGTTGGCCGTGGTCTTGGCGGACAACGCCACGCCGAGGATGCCCTTGATCTGGTTCGTGGCTACGGTCACGCTCGACGTGTCGTAGAACGGCTGCACGCGGCCGGCAGTCGTGCATTGACTGGTCGCCGCGGTCAGGGCCAAGAGCAGGGTGCCCTCTTCAAACACGTTGGTAGCGTCTGCGCCCAAGGGCGTTCGCACCAGCGTTGGGCCGTTGACCACAACCCAGCACATGTCGTGGTCAACGACTCCCGTGGAGTTGAGATGCTCGTCCACCACGCCAGCGACGTTGGCCGCATTGTCGAGGGTGGCGTAGCCATCGAAACGCTTGTTCCAATAGCCGGAAGCGTGCGTGACCAGCCGCCGGCGCTGGATCGTGATGCCGCTGTGGTTCCGCATCAAGCGGCAGATCACGTCCCGGTTGGAGCGGTAATTCTTGGCACCCACACCAGTAGTGCTGGGTTCCACGTCCTTGAACGCCTGCAGCGTGCCTTCCAGGGACGTGGTTTCCTGGGTGAAGGTTGACGGCGGGGTCACGCCCTTGTAGACCGTCTCGCCACGCTTCGGCAACGCATAGGAGGCCAATGCACTTCCCATTTGAATAACCCTTCAGTAAACGGTTTTGAACTCGAATGCGAATCCCAAAGCGGGCCGCGTGCTACGACGCCGCGTGCGGGTACAGGTGAGCCACGAACTTCGGCATGTACGTCACGTTGCCCAAGAATCCGCAAGCGAAGCGGTTGCTCAGGTCGTCCAAGTTGATCCCCTGCGAGTTTAGCCACGCATCGACGGAAGCCGTCGCGACGCCCTTGATCAGCATCTTGAACAGCACGTCGAACATGCACTTGATCTCGATCGTGTTCAGGTTCAGGATGAACCCGTTGGCCGGCGGGCAGTCGAAGTCGGCGTCCTGAACGGCCATGCCTTCCATGTTCAGCACGTCCGCAAAGCCCAGATCGCTGGCCTCCCGATGCGGCAGGATGATGTGCGTCTTGGTTTCCGCGTTCTCCTTGAACGCCACCATGTAGTCGGTGGACAACATGCACAAGTCAGGCATGTGCTCCTTGTCGCCCGTGACCTTCATCCACGCCCGCGTGGTGTTGAGAATCCGCCACGCATTGGCCAGCCATGTGTTCGTCCCGGTCCAGCGCGTCGAGACCGTGTTCACGAGCTTCGGGCTGGTGCAGTCGTACTCGTCCGAGCCCCGCGGGTACGGCCAGTTGTTGGCGGTGTTCGTATTTGGGGAGGTGATCGTCGCCGTGGTTTCCCAGGTTCCACCTTGCGAACCCAGGACGGTCGAACGGCCTGCGTAGGTATCGGACGGCGCGGCAACCTTGTCACCGACAACCACGCTTCCGGCCCCCAGGAACGATCGCAGCCCCAACGGCTTCATGTCGTCCGTTCCGTCGTTGAACAATTCGCCGGTGAAGCTGTTCCGCAGCCCGGTCATCACGCCGTCGAGCTTCGTCCGCAGCACGTCCACAAGCTGAGTCTTCTGGCCGCGATTCTTCATGAACGTCATGATGTCCATCGCGTCCGTGTTGATCAGACCGCGCCAATCCGTCTCGAACTGGATCAGCGGGTTGTGCGATCCGAACTCCAGGGACTGTCCGACCCAGCCGACGGCCTGCGGATGCGAGGCAACCGCGTCCCAGACACACTTCGTACCGGAATGGTTGTGGGTAATGCGGCCTCTCTTCTGGAGCATGGCGAGAAACAGGCGGTTGCGGATCGTCAGATCCTGCGCGCCTTTCTCGTAGTCGGGAATCGAGGACAGGTCGATCAGGGAAGCGAGGTCCGCCATGTCATCATCCTTTGCGAAAAAGTCTGGGCGTTACGCCGCCCGGATCAAGTTTTTAAGGTCCAAGCTGCTGACGACCCGTGGCCCAGCGCTCTGCGGCGACGGGGGCATCTGGCCGGATGCACGATGTTCGGCCTTGGCAAGCGAGTCACCAAGGAACGTAGTCTGGGGCGGTGGAACGGCTGGTACTGGCGGGGCACCCGTCGCCGGCGGCGCGGCTGTCGTGAGCCCAGCCGCGCCGGGCGGCGACGAAGGGACTGGAGCGTACTGAAGCGTCTTCTGGATCAGCAATTCTGTGGGGGCGTTGGGATTCACGGAAGCGAAATCGTCGAAGACCTTGAAAAATTGGGCACCGTAGGGCGTCAGGTTCGCGGCGAACCGAGGATCGCGGTAATCGGGCACGGCCGCTGGGTTCTGGTAGAGCAAGGGTGCCAGGCGTTCCTCGGTGGCCGCCAGGTACTCTTGCGTCCGCTGCTGTTCAAGCCGCTGGTCGAGCACTTCCGGCTTGGCGTACCGTCGATCGAACACGTCCTGCACGACTTCGATGACCTTGCGGTACGGGTCTTGCAGGAAGTCGCGGACGTTCTTCTCATACCCGGACTGCCAAGTGTTGATCTGCTGTAGCACGGCCGGATTGACGGTCATCCACGAAGCGCCGGGCCGGGGGACGTACTGCCCTGTGTCCGGATCCTTGACGATGACGCCACTGGCGATCGCTTCTTGCCACGCCGGATCGAACTGAGGCAACCCCCAGTGCTTTTTCAGGTGGCTGTCGAGCGACCACTCCTCTTCCTTGGGCGGTGCCTGTGGCCGTGACGGGACTTCCTGCCGAGGCTGGACGTTCTGTTCGGCCCACGCGGCGACGGCCCTTGCCTGCTGGTACTCTTCGATAAGCCGGGCGGCGAAATCGTCAGGCTTCTCGAATCCTGTCGTGTCGAATCCGTGCTGCTCGGCGTAATCCAACAAGTCGAACTGCGACTGGGTGGCCTCGGGCGCGGCCGGCGACGGCGGTGAAGCGGCTGGCGCGGCGGATGGCTGAACAGGGGCCGGAGCGGGTGCCTGCGATGTTTGATCGGGCACAACGGAAGACAAAGGATTCGTGTCGGGCATAGAAAACTCCAAATCTGGGGCTCGGATCTGGGACTTGTCTATATTCATCGCAACGATTTGTGCCAGCAAATACAATGCGAATTGCGGAACATTGGATTCATCTTGACAAGTTTGGCTTGTTTTCGCAGAATCTAAGACATGGCAAACATCGACCCCACCAAGGCTGTTCCGTTGAGGGACTTCGGGCGCGGACTGTCGCCCAGGCGTGCGTACAAAACCGTCCACGGCTGGTGCGTGATCGGAAAACTGAACCGGCGGACGGGCGAGCGGATCAAACTCGAAAGCGTCTACCTGCCGGCCGGGCTCTGTACCGACGTGGATGCGTTTCTGCGGTTCGTCGAGCGGCTGAACGGATCCGGCGGCTGAATTCGCTTCCGAAATTCTTTCCGGATTTTGCTTGACGCCAATACACACCGCGTGTACCTTGACGATTATGGCCAAGCACAAACAACACCGCCGCAAGACCGCCAAGGACAAGATGGTCCGCCGCAACGTGACATTCTCGCGGAAGCACGCCGCGCTTCTCGACCAGGAACGCGAGCGGACGGAGGTTCCCACAGCAACGCTGCTGCGACAGTTGATCGACAGGCACTTCAGCCGAACGGAAGGAACCGGAAATGCGCGTAGAGTGTAATGAAACCAGCGAATGGAGATGGTCAATTCATTGGTCAGGCTGGAAACAGATGATCTGGTTTCAATTTACGATGACTGTTATGCCGTTCGCGCTATTGGCGTGTGTATTCGGGATCATGGTGTGCTACGCTAAGCATCCAAAACGAACGTACTCGTTCATCGACGAAGCACTGAAGAATCAATCCTTGTAGCTTCTGGAGTTGCAAGCCATGACCGAGCGAACCGAACGCTGCGAGACGTGCAAGTGGTGGGAAGTATTCGACGACCGAGAACCGTTGACGCGACCAGCACATCCGCAAATTGTTGAACTAAACCCGGAGTTGTCTGGGATGGAGTTTCCAAATGAGGACAGACAAGGCTGGTGCAGACGATACCCGCCGTCGCTTGTGCATCCATCGCATGAAGATCCGGTTCAACCGTGGACGGCAACAAGCGACTTCTGCGGCGAATGGACACAAAAAAAGCTGAACCCGCTTGCGTTTGAATCAGATCGCACGATCAGTATCTGGGAATGGCATAAACAGGGAATGCCTCTCATGGAAATCCGAAACAAGGCACAGGCCGAGCTTCCCGGATGCAAGACGATTACCAGGGAGCGGGTTCGACAAACGATTGCCAGAATCGAACGGAAACTTTCCAATAGTGACAGAAAGGAACCACCATGCTCCTCACTGACGCCTACCGCTACTACATCGACGACTTCGCCCGCGCCTACTACAAGCCCGCCGAACTCGAACCCCACGAAATGAACCTGGCCACATGGCGTTGCTACGCACGCGACGTCGAAGCCAACGACGTGACACCGACCTTGTTCATCGGCTGGCGGGACGCGCTCATCAGGGGTGGTCTCCGGGGCCACCGCCGCTGGATCGGCCCACGTTGCCGTACAACCATCGCCCGGAACCACAAGACGTTCATGCGGGCCTTCACGTGGATGTGCATGCAGGGCATCGTCACCCCGGACACCCACTACAAACTGAAGCTGGTCTCGGTCCTGAAGCCCGGTCGAGGCAAAGTGAAGGAACCGCCGGGGGTGAAGCCGGCGACCGAGGAGCAATTCTGGGCCGTCTACAACGCCTTGCCAACCGAAAGCGCCAAGGAACTCATCCACCTCGTGCGAATGTCCGGCATGCGTCCGAGTGAAGCCTGCCAACTGCGGGCAGATGACATCGTGAAAGACTTGGAGCCCGGCGTGTGGTTCTACGTGCCCAAGGAGCACAAGACGAAGCACATGGGCCGTGGCCGGTTCATTGCCTTCGGCCCGGAGTGCCAAGAAATCATCGCCCGTTTCGAGGCCAAGAAGCGGCTGGAGCCCGGCACGCTGTTCAGAAACGACCGGGGGGAAGCGTGGACTCGCAAGAACATTCAGCAGCGAATCCACCGCGCGTGCCGCAAAGCCGGTCTGCCGGCGTTCGCTCTGTCACAGTTGCGGAAGACGCGATCCAACGAGGTATTCGACAAGTACGGGCTCCAGGGAGAATCCGCAACCCTGGGGCACTCGCCGGAGACGGCGCGGAAGCATTACCTGGAGCGGGACATGAAACTGGCGGCACAAATCGCAAGGGAAATCGGATGATAACGATACATTACAAAAAGGATGTTCAGAAAGCGAGGTGTATCGAATGAACGTGCTTAGAATGTATACATGGCTTGTCGCACTTATCAACCTCATGACCGAGGCCCAAGAAGGATTGCGTCGCGATAAACTAAGAAGCATTTCCGAGACATCCACGATGAGCGACGATGACGCGAACGCGATCTTTGAATCATCCCACCGAGTCTACGATCTGTCGCCTGCAGATTTTGCCAAGATGCAACTTTTGTTTATCAAGTTCAAGGACGAAACCAGAGGCCAGATGATCGCCCGCATGGTCCCACTATTGTACTTTCAGAAAGGCATCGACGCCGAAATGGACGCGATGTTTCCCAATGAAGCGAGGGAGATCGGATGATAGGCGACAGAAGCAAGCGGCGGCGAACCGGATTTACCATGAATCATCCCCTTCTGAGTTTCAGCAGGCGTTGTAGCTCCGCGGGGGAAACGGGCTGCTTCCGGCCCGAAACCATGCCCACGGCGTCCGACTTGGTGCCGGGCGCTGGCGGGAACGAGGAAGCCCCAAGCCGGACGTGGGGACACAACTCCGGCCAGGACGGATCTCCTGGGAGCCGCCGGCTGGTCGGGTTCCTTCCGGCCGGCGGCTTCTTCATGCAGCGACTCGGGAAGGCGAATCGATGAACAGCCCCCCGCTCTGGATCAACGGCAAGTTGTGCTGTCAATTCACGCCCGACGACGGCGGACCCTGCGGACGCGTGATGTGGATTCGCGGCAAGACGGCCGTCTGCGAGATCACGACTCACGGCGGAGTGTTTTCGGTGCCGGACAAACTCAACAGCGTCCGCACGAAGGTGCCGGGCGACGCATGGAAAGACGCGTTGCCAATCGCCAGCAGCCGCTTTCGCAAGGACGTTAAGGGCAGCGACGGCAAGCGTCGCAGCGTCGGCGTCTGGCGAGTGAACGGCGATCCGGAGCACGCGTGGATTCCTGTTCGCTTCGACGTGCGGGAAGACGATGCAGCGCTGACTGAGCCGCAGGGCGAGCCGATCCTCGCTGGCTGCATCGTCGCGAGGTTCCGAATCACTGGCATCGCGTTCCGCACCGTGCTGCTGCGGCCGTTCGAGATTTCGGAAGAGGACCGGAAGTATCGACGTTGGGAGGTTGACTGACGATGACAACGCTCCGCGACGAACTCGACCCCGACACCAGCCGCAGCCTGCGACCGGACGAAATCGCCGAGCGGGTGCGGATCGAAGCGGCGCACGACCCCGACGCCGAGCGTGGGCACATCCGCGGCGGGCACGGCGACAGCCTCGAACGGGAAACGCGGGAGCATCGCCGCCGCTGTCCAGGATGCGGGGCACGGCTGAAAAAGGGCTCGCATCAGTGCCGAGAATGCTTTTCGTACGTGTGGGGCTGAAACATGAGCATGACGACATGGCTGCCCGTGCACCATGAACTGGCTGACCAGCAGCGTGGCCTGACGATCATCGACAGTGCGGAGAGCATTCTGGACGAACTGACTGCGGAGGTCCGGGACCGTTGTCGGCTTGGCCAGTCTGTCTTGATCGACCGCCTACGCCGGAACGAGCATTATTTCCATCCGTCTGAGCTAACGGGGCGAGTCTTCAACGATATCACTGGTCTGAAGCGAGAACTGCGGGCGGCAGTTCGGCTGTTCGGCGAGCGGTTGGGCAGCGTCGATATTGTGTCAAGTCAGCCTGCGTTGTTGGGCTTGATGCTGAGAGGCAAGATCCCCTCTTGTTGGCCAAAAGCCCGCGAAACATATAAGGTTACACCCGGCGTCGTGCCTGTGCCGCCCGTGCCCGCTCTTGCCCTGTCTGCTGTGACTCAGCCCGATGTCGTCGTCTTCGCTGCTCTCGCCTGCAGCGGTGGTCTGTACGAGCGCATGCTGGCTGAGACTGGCTGGAATTCGACCCAGCGCGACCGGCTCAAACGATCTGTTCTCCGCGACGTTCTGGCCCAGCGTCGGGGATATGAGGCCCGTCTACATCGGCCGCGCCGCCGACATTTGGCAGGCCACCTACGACGCCCTGCCCCCAGACAAGCAGCCCAAGGCCCTGAAACGCCAAGCCGCCCGCACCCTGGAGATCGCTCAGGGGCTCGCCCTCGACGACTACGACGGAAACCCCGCCGACCTGGCGACCGACACCGAAATCAACGAGGAAGACGTGCTGATCCTCAGAAAACCACGCCATCCGGCGTGAAGCCAAAGGAAATCGAATGATGTCGCGTAAAAATCAAAGAAACCGCGTAGACAGTAACCTGGTCAGCATAGCGTCAAGAATGTCGTCCGAAATTCTCTCCAAAGAAGGAACTCCAATCCTGATGGTAGGAATCAAGGCGACTGAAACAGAAGGATACTTAGAGCATCTTATTGCCGTAAATCCCGCGCTCACCCGTGCTGAACTTCTTCATTTTTTGCGGCGAACCGTAGGACTTATCGAAGGTTCAATTCCCGAACGATTCCCTTCCGAGACGAATTGATAATCACTTTGGTGGCGAACCTGCGAACTGATTGTAGATTTCCCGCCACACCACCTTCCTCGGAACGAAGACGCACTCGCTATGAAAATCCGCTCCATTCCACGGAGTTCTTTGCACGTACGGCGCGTATTGCAATTTCCATTCCTCCCACTTGCGGCGAAACACGATGCAAAGAAGCACGAACGGAACAAGAGCCCAGCGGCCAGTATCCTTCCAAAACCAAAGGATGTAATCCGTCTGCTTGTTTTCGTCGCGTGTCCATCCAGGCACGCTTTGCTCGATGACGTTGAATGTCTCCAGTGCCAGATCGTCCGCGTAATCAGGAGGCTGGAATTTCGTGTAGTCGATCTTCCGAACCTTGACATCCACGGAGAGAGGACGGCGGCATTTTCGCCAGACCCAGAAGTCGGTTCCCTTCTTGTCTTGCTCGACAGTAGCCCTCATGACCGACGTTGCACCCGGAATTTCACGCATCAAGATTTCCGTGATGCGAGCCGTGATGACATCGGTGCATGGATCACAGAATTCGTGAGTATGTTCAGACATCGGCCCCCCAGCTCGTCCAGCCTTCACGCTTCGACCGGGCGAAAAACTCAAGGTACGGTCCAGGGCTGCAGCCTTCCACGAATTCACGGAATTCCGGCGGCTTGCTGCTGTGGCCCTTGCCCCGGTCCCACGCCGGAAGAAGCGTCGATGCGCTCTTCGTCTTCAGACTCAGGGAACCTTTGACAGCGAAGACGACATGCTCAGTCTGACCGCGGAAGTAGTTCCCCATCCCGAACGACTTCTTTGGCCACGTCAGCAACGTGACATACCGGAAACCCCATCGCTCCACCAATGCGAAGACCTTCGGGAGCGAACGGTTCGTGACCCAGCAGAACAAGTGGCAGTCGGTGTCCGCGAACTTGCCGACTGGGAGTTCAAGCAACTGCTCGAAACTCATCGTCGCGTAATCCGGCTTGGCCCGGCCCATCTGGTTTACGTCGCCTTCGTCCCCCCAGTCCCACGGAGGATCCAAAACGATCGTCGAGAACACGCCCACAAGTTCGGCGACATCCGTTGTGGCTGCCTTGATGGCGTTCTCCTGACGTTTTTCTTCGCGAGACGCTTCCTTGACTTCACGGACAGCCTGCGGAAGCGTCTTCTCACCTGAAAGAACCTGCTCGAACCTCTCCGGGGACTTCTTCTTCAGGGTCTTGGCCGTCCCAACGTGGCGTCCGGACACGCCCATCGCCTTTCCGGCTTGATCGCGAGCCTTGGTTTTAAGGTGTGGCACGTTTTCCACACCTTTTTTCCCTCGGCCTTCTGATAGCCGTTGCCGTTCCTTCGCCTGGGCTGCAAATAACTCCTCCACCTTCACGCCAACCGCCGCCCGCTGGCCCTGCGTCAAGTGCCTTCGATGAAGGTTCATGCTCAACACGAAGGAAACCGGATCTTTCCCACGGAAGGCCACCGTTTTCGGCTCCACCCTAGCGATCCGGCACGCCTTCTCCCGGTTGCGGCCGTCCAGGATCTTGTCATCGAGAACCACGATCGGCTCTTTCAGTCCGTTGGCTTGAATGTCCGCGGCCAGCGACTTCAACTCGTCGTCGGTCATCATCGGGAATAAATCGGCGATCGGATGCGGTTTCATGGCAACTCCAAGAAAATCCCGCCCCAGGCGGTCGTCCGAAGTCGGGCCAGAAAGCCTGATATTTGGCACCCAGGGCGGGAATGTTCGGGACTAGGACGACGCTTAGATGGTATGCCAAACGCTCGGACAATGCAACGCGGAAGACGGATTTTCGGAAAAATCTCCAGAATCTTCTTGACACGGTGCGGCAGAGTCAATAAATTCACGCAAAGTCGGTGCGGAAACACCTAAAACGGAGGCATTTTCAACGGAACCTTGATGTGAAACCTTCGTCTTCCTACAATTTGGCGAACATCGGCTCCGCTGCCGGTCTCCATAGCGGCCACCTGGTTTCCGCCGGACCCGCACAGAACCAAGACCCGACCAAGACCACAAGTCTCGGCCGGGTCGGTTCGTTTCTTGGCCCGATTTCATCCCCCGCCGCCGCGGCCCGCCCTGTGACCGCCGACTTGCTCATCGGACGGATTTCGCCCACAGATGCGTCCCGCGGTGCGGGGTTCCTTCTCGACCAACAGCACCAAGGAGACCAAGATTCACGCTGAATTCGTGAGAAAATAGCCCCAGATTGGGCAACCGGCACCGGCCGCCGACACGGAAGGGGATGAACCTCCCCGCTTGTACCATCGAAGAGCCGGACGAAATCGGCAGAACCCGTGAACATATCGCGGGAACCCGTCCTTAAACCCCAGGGGGGGTAGGGGGGGACACTATCAAGTTGATCCATCTCCGTTTCGTTATATCTGCTTATCTCGTAATCGCTTATCAATTTGTCGCACTGGACCAACCAGCGCACGCCGAGTCGCTCGGACATCATCGAAACCAAGCGGAAAAGTACCCGTCTTGCCAGCGCGAATCTGGCGAAAAAATATAGGATGGGGGATATAACAGCGTGTGGCGTGGCAAAGGGGGCCGTACCCCCACTGATTGGGGCCGCGAATCGAGAGTACGGAATGCATTCCATGTAACCCGTGGCGTGACAATAGGTTACGTCAGTTTGAGTCTAGTCTAGGGTGAGACTGGAATCTCTTGAAGTCGAATTAACGGAGTCACGCGTCCGCTAATTCGATCACTTAGACTGTGCATATCCGCACACTTTAGTGTGTCAAATCCGCACAGTAGTGTGCGTATGTGCGCGCTGCCCTGCTTGCCCTGCCCTGACTCCTGCCCTGACTCACGGCATAATCAGGGCCAATAGACGCATTGATCGCGCGTGAGTGTCGGTAGTCGAGTCGCATGCTGCGGACTCGTGGTGGCGGCAACTACGCGTCGGCAATCGGGCATCGACGCGCGATCTGGCCGGCGGATCTTGCGTCCAGCTCGGTCTAGCCGACGTCGGTCTGACCAGCAAGAAACGACTACGCCCCTCGTTGGCTGTCACGAGGGGCGCATAGCAAAGGGCAGGTTGCGTTCCCTGCCCTTGGCTGTCTCGTCGTTATCCGCGTGTCGTCGTCTACTTGACGGTCTTGGCGATCATCGCTGCTTCAACGCACAAATCCTCGTCGAATTCGGTGGGCTTATGGCAGACGAACACGTCTTGGCTGTCCCATTTGCCCCACAGGTTCGTTCCGCTCTTGCTGGAATCCGTCTTGCTGCGCCAAGTGACGGGTTTGGTCTTCGCGAAGTCAACCGAACTGACCAAACCGCGGATCGAGTCGATCTCCAGAACCAAGACGCAAAGGTCTTGGACCGACAATCCCGAAGTCTTGATTCCACCGTGTTGCACCACAATGCGGCCCTTGGCCATGTAATGGTCCGAGACTCGACAACCATTTTTGCCCGAGTCGGCCGATTTGACCACCACCACCGTTTTCGGCGCATTGGCCACTGCCCGCGATGTGATTGCCTCTTGCAGTTCCACGAACTGCGGCAAGGTCAATTCTCCCTTGGCAAATGCTGCCGCGCAGTCTTGTGCGGTCAGGCTGATGTTTGTGCTCATGTTCTCAAACCCGTTCTTGATTGTCGTAACCATTAGTACGTTCTCCCTAGAAAGTGAAAGTCTAAACTCGATACTCGTTTCTCTGCCTCTTCTTCGTTCTTGCTCAGTCTGCAATCAGCATTGTTCGCAAGGTATCATAGTCATAACCTGCGAATTCTAACTCTTTCCGCAGTCGGTTAAGTTTAGAAATGACGGTAGCATCAGCCGTCAAACGGCAAGGCGGTCTTTCAATCAGATGTGAAGTGAAAGTTGACCACCCTCCGCAGCCGTAAGCTACGGAAAGGATAATATCCCTTGCGACATCGGCCGATTCCGCTGGCAATCGGGAGGGACTGTAATCCCGCAAGTGGCATGCTTCCCTCTTTCCGTCCGACAAGACGTCGTGTCGCGCCATGCCAAGGGATGCGATCTCTCCCTTGTCTTGTCTTTCTCCACGACGGTGAAAGCCACACGGCTTTCTCGTGTCAACCCTGGCAGGTCTTCCACGTTTTCTCTGCATTTTTTTCTCCTTTCAAAGTCTACGCTGAAAATCCGAGAATTCCGCGAAGTGCGAAAACCCGATTTTCGGCGTAGACTTTGAAAGCAGTTTTCGTGCCGATCGGCAAAATCCGAAACGCCCCGATATGCCAGCCAGCCATGCCCCATTGGCATAGTGGCCATTCGGATAGGGGCGAAAGCTGTAGTGGGCGGCCTATGTCAGTGCCGCCAGTGTGGTTGTCAGTGCCGCCAGATGGCCCCGGTCTGTGCGGTGTAACCTATGGGGCTTGGGAGAAATGAGATGAAGACGAGCAAGACCTACCGTGACGGTAACGACAACGAGATCACTGCCCGCGACAGTGGGCGCAAGATCGACGGCCATGATGTCATCATAGCCGAGTTGGTCAGTGAGCCCGGACACGGCTACTTGGCCCTGGATCTGGACGACTGCGGGCATGACTGGTTCGGTGACGAGACGTGCCCCTCGTCCTACAACATGCCGTGCCTGACGTGGTACGGCCCCAACGAGCGATACGCCAGCGCTGATGAGGCGTTGGCTGCCGTGGCGTAGGAGGTGCCCCATGTCCTCCCTATGCCAACGTGAGCTAAGCGTCCTGGATTGGCAACAGGACGCCTTGGAGAGCGAGCTACTAGGGTGGTGGCTCGAATACGCACTGGATAACCCTGCGCAGGGCGATCTGAGTGCCACCGTGTTGGATTACGTCAGTGCCGCCAGCGTGACTGCTGGCGGTGGTTGTGATGGTACGAAGGGAGAATGAGATGCCGTTTCACCCTCTCAAGTCTGAGACAATTCAGAGACTACAGCAAGCCCGCGTACAGCGACAGGTTGACGATAAACAACAGAGCAAGCTCCGCTGGATGGAGCGTATTGCCAATTACGAGCGGCGCGGGTGGACTGAGTTGGTACAGACCGAACGTGAGTTGTTCATGCAACACTTTGAGAATGGAGAATGAGCATGTGCGTTGTCGAGAGTGGTATCTGGCGTATCCGCATGTACGCCGAGGGTGGTTACTCATTCGACGTGGCCGAGGATGATTGCCACGGCATACGGCATTGGTACATGGCCGGTGATGGCTGGACGGCAGATGCCGACGTCCCCAGGCACGTAGCCAGGCGGCTGCTGCGTAAGGCACGTCGTATGGCTGGGCTGTAGCTATGCCGCCAGTGGTTCTGTTCCGTTCTTTCACTTCAAGGAGATCCGAGTATGTCCAAGCGACGTGCGTTTACACAGCCAATTCCGAGATGTATTGCTGCTGACATGGTTGCTTCGGTTCGGCGGCAGTACTGCATCAGTGAGATGGAAGTGTGGACCGTGGAACCGGATAGCAGCAGTGCGTTCTTCAACTGCGATCCGAGCGGTGCCGTGGTTGATCTGCATGTGATGCCCGTGGAGGACAGGCGAATCGAAGGCATCATGGGATTTGTCTGCGGCTACGTGTCCTACTGGGCCAAGACGATGGTGGCCAATGCCAATGCCGCCTAACTGAGAAATCTTCGATTTTCGGCGTAGATTTCGAGAGGAGAGTTTTTTCTTTCACCAACGGAGATTCCACTAATGAAACGATCCAAGCATCAACTGTGGCGAAATGGGAAGGGATGCCTTTGGACGTGCCGTATCATCTGGTACGGATGTGGAAAGAACTGCTGGGAGCATATTCGCCTGGAATGCCAATGCCCTTACGGTGAAATGAATAAGTTCCCAATGAGCAAGGATGATGCGGACAAGATATGGGAAACATTCCGTAAACTGGCCGGCGACGGTGACATGGACGCCCTGTGGTCATGGATGATTTCGTAGTACACCTTTCACCAACGGAGAATGAGCAATGAAATGCGTTATGTGGGACTGGAAAAAGCGTTACTACGAGATCGTCCGAGAGTGTGCCACCAGTGCATTCCGCAACCTCTGCCAGACAGGCGGACTGTGCGAACTGTACCTGTGGTACAAGCCCGCTGCCAGTGGACAGTGGGGCGATCTGGTCGCCGCCAATGACCCTGGGCCAGAATGGTCGCTTGTCCGCCCGGAACGCATCAGCGCCGCCATGACGCTCGACAACCTGATTCATTGGATTTGCGAGTCCACCAAGCAGACGCCAATCATTGGTTCCTGACCGCGAGCCCCAATTCCCGCTCTGCCGCCAGAGGCAGCATGGGCGGGTGTAGTGGTTCCTGGTTCTTTCACAAGGAGATTGTGCCATGAAGCCAAGCAGAGAGTACCGCGACTGGAATCACTGGCGATGCCTGAATCGGCTGCCGCCAGCCAAGTACGCCAGAGCGATTCGCTTGTGGCGTGCGCTGTTCCACAAGCGACCGTGTGGATTCGAGATTGACGCCAACGGCAGCAGGTTGCGTCTTGATGACGCCTGATTGCCGCCAGTTCATTCACTTCACCACTTTCACCAAGGAGATCCGCGATGCTGCTGTACGAACGAGTCCGCCCCACGACGCTGGAAGGCGTGGCCGGGCATTCCAAACTGAAAGAGCGGCTGGTCCGGTTGCGTGACCAGTTCGGCTGGGCTGGACAGGTGTTCTGGTTTGCCGGCCCCAGTGGTTGCGCCAAGACGACCATCGCCCGGATCATGGCAGCGGAACTAACGATTCCGCTTGCCGTGGAAGAATACAATGCCGCCAGGGTCGGCTGCGAACAGGTTTGGCGTTGGGAGTCGCGATGCTCTAGCCGGCCGCTGGGTGGCAAACAGTGGGTGATCATCATCAACGAGGCTCACAATATGACGCACCGCGTTGTTGAGGAGCTTCAGACCGTCCTGGAAAACGAAGAGGTCCAGCGCAATTCGACGTGGATCTTCACCACCACGCTAGTCGGCCAGCAGGAGTTGTTCGAGAACAAGCTGTCCGCCGCCGCGTTTGCCAGCCGAGCCAAGTGCTACACGTTCAAGAACGACGACGAGACCCAAGAAGCCGTGGTCAAGTGGGTCGCCAAAGTGGCTGATGACTTCGGACTGAACGGCAAGCCGCTGCGGGCCTATTGGCAGTTGGGCCAGGATTGCAAGTTCAACGTGCGGGCCATGCTGCAGTTCATCGAAGGCGGAGGGATGGTGGAATGATTCAACGCGAACTACCCATCATGCAGCCGCCCCGTGCGGTACAAGTGCTGCATCTCGTTCGTAAGACGTGGGACACAACGGCGCTGGACTCGGACATGTTCGCCGAGTTCGCCCGTGCGGTGCAGTTCTACCTCCGTGGCTTCAGCGTGGAAGACACGGCGGACCTGGTTGTGCAGGAGTTCTGGGAGTACATGCCGAAGATCGGCACGGAATGAAAATTCCGCGAATTTCGGCGTAGATTTTGAGAGGGAATGGTTTTTTGTTTCACGAAGGGAGAACATGCGATGAAGTTCAAGCAGACGTTTGGCAAGTATGCCTGTGTCGGTGACACGATCACCACGAAAGTCGGCAAGCTGACCGTGACCGCCGAGATTGTCTACGACGAAGACATGGGGCCGCCTTGGAAAGAGCACGACGGACATGGCCCTGTGTCCGATTGGGAGCGCCGCAAGAAGCGTCCTGGTGAACGCATCCTGAGTGGTAGTCGGTTTGATTCCAGACGTCTCTACGACGTTGAAGAAGCTACCAAGATCGCCAAGCGGGATGGCTGGGACTCCAAACCCTACAAGACCGGGACCGAAGGACAGCAGGCGGCGAGGGCTGTCGAAGCCGACTTCCAACGAATGCGGGCATGGTGCAATGACGAATGGACGTGGGTCGGCGTGCGATTGTCCGTGTCGAAGGGCGGTATCGTCCTGGATGAGCACGCCGCTAGCTTGTGGGGCATCGAAAGTGACAGCAACGACTTCGGTGACGACAACTACGACTACCTGACCGAAGTGGCCAACGAACTACTGCCGGAAGCGGTCAAGGTCGGCAAAACCGCGCTGGTCGAGCTGTGTTCCTGATTGCCGCCAGCGATGCCGCGATCCTGCCCCGTTCCAGTGCGGGGCACGTTCCTGGTCTTTCTGGTTCCTGTTTCACTTTCCAAAGGAGTCTGTGCCATGAGCGAGTACGCCGATGTGTTGCGAGAACAGTTCGCCGCGGTGAAGCTGCGGACGAAGTGGTGGGGCATCACCCGTGCTGTGGATGACTACAGCAAGAAGAAGATGGCCGAGGCGGTGGACGCCGACGAGGACGAGGTGTCCGCCAGCAAGAAGCTGGTCAACACCAAGTTCCCCCAGTACAAAGCCTGCACCGCCATCCGGTCGCAAGCCAAGTCGTGGTTCAAGGAGAACACGCTGCCGTTTCCCGAGGACGGGGTTCGGCTGCACAAACGTACCAACATCCAAGACGCCGTGAACACGGTGGCTGGCTTCACCGCCCGGCTGGATCAGGCCGTGGCCGCCTTGCAGGATTCCTATTGGGATCTGCGACAGGAACGCAAGGCCAAGCAGCGCGGCATGTTCCGCGAGGAAGCCTACCCGCTGACGCTGGTTGACCAGTTCGCAATCTGGATCGAGTTCCCATCACTCGACCCGCCTGAGTACCTCAAGGACGGGAATGAGCGGATTTGGAACCAAGAGCGTGCCCGGTGTGCCGCCAGGCTGGATGAGGCGGTGGCAATGGCCGAGCAGGCGTTGACCAACGAGTTCCAAGAAGTGCTGACGCATCTGGTGGAACGCCTGGGCTACGACGAGATGGGCGAGGCCAAGAAGTTCCGGGACGGCTCGGTGGACAACCTGCGGGAGTTCTTCGGCAAGTTCCGCAACCTGAGCATCGGGAGCAACGAGTCGCTCGACGAGCTAGTGAACGCGGCCCAAGCGATCCTTGGCAACACCAAGCCGGACATGCTGCGGGACGCGCCGAATGTGCGGGACGTGGTTCGGCAGGGCATGGCGGCGATCAGCGGGCGGTTGGACGAGCTGATGGTCAATCGGCCCAGCCGGGCGATCAGCTTCGATGACTGAAGGGAGCAAGTGAGATGTACGTCTACTACCGATGTTGCGTCAGTTGGCCCGAAGGCGATGTTCACTGCAAGGGCGGACTGTGCGACATGATTAACGATGCGACGGACATTTCCCGCCGCACGTTCCTGAAGCATGTGCAACTCAAAAGCCTGCAAGAATGCGAACAGCAACTCGGCTACGCTGCACATCCGAAACAGGGCTTGACGATGGCTGGCGATTACCACGTCAGCTATCACCGATCGAAGTTGCACGGCGAGCGTGTGTACTTCTTCAAGAACTCGGCAATCGAATACGTGTTCGTTGCGGAATGAAACCCCCCAACACCGCGCCGCCAGCAGGACGGCGCGGACTTGGCGAGTTTCGTTCCTTTCACTACGGGAGAAAGCTATGTCCCATCCGTGCGTTCTGGTTTCTGAACGGGCCGGAGTGGTCCACATCATGGTCGATGGTGGTCCGGTGCCGCTGTGCGATGTGTGCTGCAAGGACTGCACCAAGGAGCCCCACGGCTTTCGGTTCGGTTCCTATGTCGTCTGTGCCAATTGCGCTTTCGACTGGATCAGCAACGGTGAGTTGCCCAACGAACTGAGCAGGCCCAACGAGACGTTTAAGGCGTTCTGCGACCGCTTGAACGCGCCGTTGCGTGCCAAGATGGACCTGCTGTTCGCCGAGACGAACTGAGAAATCTTCGATTTTCGGCGTAGATTTTGAAGGGAGAATTTTCGATGAGTCATGTGGCTGAGATTCAGGTCGAGATCAAGGATCTTGACGCACTGGAAGCGGCTTGCAAGCGTATCGGTACGCTTGAACTGGTCCGCGACCAGAAGGTTTACAAGTGGTGGGGATCATCGGTTGGCGACTATCCGCTGCCCGAAGGATTCACTGCTGAAGACCTCGGAAAGTGCGACCACGCTATCCGGGTCAAGGGCGACAAGCATGCCTACGAGGTTGGCGTTGTTCGTGCCCGCAACGGCAAGCAGGGCTATGTCCTGCACTGGGACTTCTTCAATAATGGATACGGGATGCAAGCCCAAGTCGGCGAGAACTGCAAGCACTTGCGGCAAGCATACGCCGTCGAGGTCGCCAAGAAGGCCGCCAAGCGTCAGGGTATGAACGTCCGCGAACAGAAGCAGCAGGACGGCAGCATCCGTCTGGTCTGCGTGGGGAGGTAACAATGAGTCAAGTCATCATCAACATCGACGCTGAGGGCAACACGACCGTCAGCGTCAAGGGCGCGAAGGGGAAGTCCTGTAAATCACTGACTGCCAAGATCGAGGCGGCTCTTGGCCAGACCGTGAAGGACGACAAGACCCCGGAGTTCTTCCAAGTGGTTGCCGCCAGCGTGAAGGTGGGACAATGAGCATTGTTGAATCACTCGACATGTGCGTTACCGACATGCAGGCGATCTGCAACAACGCCGGCGACGACGAGGTTTGTGTGGAGATCGCCGTCAAGGTGGCTGATGATCTTACGGCGATCCGTAACGTGACTAGAGAACTGCTTGCGGCACTCAAGGCCATGATGCCTTACAACAATGCCGCCTATCGGGCAATGGTTCGCATCGGCATGACGGACGCAATCATCGGTCCTGCCCGCGTTGCCATCGCCAAAGCCGAAGGGAGCCAATCGTGAGCATCACCATCACCCCCGATGGCGACCTGCGTTTCATCTGGTTGGACGCCCTGTCCGATCTGGTGAACGCCGGGACGCCGCGAATAAGCCGTGCGTCGTCAGTTGAGCCGACGCCGGAAGGCAAGTGGGCAGTGGATCTGGCTCCCGTTGGTGGACCGATCCTGCAACCGTTTACGAAACGATCCGAGGCACTGGCGGCTGAAGTCCGCTGGCTTGAACAGAAAGGGTACTGATTCATTCTCCCTCCCCCGGTAAGCACTGCTCGTTGCATCACGCCTTGGCCGGCGTGACGGGGGCCTTTCAAAACCGGAGAGATGCCATGACAATTCCTGAATACTTCGAGCAGTTTGCAAGGCGGCATTTCGCTGCCAAGCATGTCGATCGTGTGCTTGACGAGTTCATCGCCTTTGCTTCGGATGGCGAAGGCGGGTCCGACTACACCCGCAAGACCGTGGCCGCGCTGCTCAAGGCACGCGGGGCTGGCAAGTCGCCAGAATCACTTTCGTACTTCGGAGGGTAGCCCCATGCGTTACGTCTGCCACATCTCCGGCGGCGCAGGGTCCGCCGTCTGTTGGCTGCGAGCCTTGGACCGCTACGGCGAGTGCGAGGCCGTGTTCGCCAACACCAACAGCGAGGATCCGGACCTGTACCGTTTCCTCGACGACCTGGAGAAGTACACGGGCCGCCAGATCGTCCGCCTCAACAACGACGGGCAGGACATCTGGGCGTGCTTCCGGAAGCATTCGGCGTTCACCAATGGGTCCGGCTGTTTGGCGTCTTGGCGGCTGAAGCAATTGGCCCTGAAGGCGTTCCAGCAGGAGCACTACCCGGACGCCGAGAACACGACCATCCTGATCGGCATGGGTCCGGACGAAGAGGACCGGCAGATTCGGATTGCCAAGAAGGTTGCGCCATACCACGTTGACTTCCCGCTGTGCTGGGAACCGCGGCTGTGGAACTGCGACGTCCAGGACTTCCTGAAACGACGCGGGTTCACGCTCCCATCGCTGTACGACAAGGGCTACCCGCACAACAACTGCGGCGGGGCCTGTATCATGGCGGGCATCGCTCAGTGGTGCGGCGTGCTGAAGGATTACCCCGAGCGATTCGCCCATGCCGAGGCCGAGGAGCAGCAGATGCTCAAGATCATCGCGGAGCGTGGCCGAGTCGAATGGACAATCCTCAAGGACCGTCGCGGCGGCGAGCATAAGACGTACTCGCTGAAGCAACTGCGGGAAGACGTCGAGGCCAAGCGACGGTTGCCCGACGACAACTGGCGTACCAAGTCATGTTCGTGCATGTTCACATGGGGCGACGATTGAAAAAAATCGGATTTTCGGCGTAGATTTTGAGGGGAGATGTTTTTCACTTTCACGGGAGATCGAGAGATGAGCGTACTTGAGCAACTGAAAGCGGCCCGGCGTGTGTCCGTGCCAATCGTGGCGATTCAGTCATCGGACCTGAACGCCACCGTCAAGGGACTGAATGACGATCTGAACGGCTTCGGACGCATCCAGTGGGATTGCGTCCGCGGCCCGACCGCCATGAACGAGGATGGCAGCGCCGCCCTGGGGTGCGTTGACCTGAATTCCTGCTTCGACCTGACCGGCATGTTGGCCCAAGCCACGAACTTGCCGCCAGAGACCATGCTGTTCGTACACAACGCCCACCGCTTCCTGAGCGACGTGGGCGTGATGCAGGCCCTATTGAACCTGCGGGACGTGTTCAAGCGGGATCGTCGCATGGTGGTGCTGCTGGGCTGCCAGTTGACGCTGCCGGTTGAACTGCGAGGCGACGTGGTTTGCTTGGACGAGCCGCTGCCGAGCGGTGAGCAGATCGACGACATCATCGGCCAAGTGTTCTCTGACGCCGACATCGCCCCCACGGGCATCGACGCTGCCCATCAGGCCGTCCAAGGCTTGACCGCGTTCCAGATCGACCAGTTGACCGCCATGAACATGCGGCGTGACGGCTTGGATACCGCTGGCCTGTGGAACGCCAAGCACAAGCAGATCAGCCAGACCAAGGGGCTGAGCGTGTACGACAAGCCGATGAGCTTCGACGGGCTGGCCGGGCTGTCCGCCGTCAAGCAGCACGTCCGCGATGTGATGCACGGCCGCAAGACGCAGAACGCCGTGATTTGGATTGACGAGATCGAGAAGGCGGTGGCCGGCAAGAACGACATGACCGGAATCGCCCAAGACCAGATCGGGCAGTTGCTCGAATACATGGCCAACAACGTCAGCGCCGGACTGATCTTCCTAGGCCACCCTGGGACTGGCAAGAGCGCGATCGCCAAGTGCGCCGGGACCGACAGCGGCGTGCCAACCATCCGGTTTGACATGGGCGACATGCAGGGCAGTTTGGTTGGTGAGTCGCAACAGGCCATCCGATCAGCGATCAAGACCGTGGATGCGATCACCGAGGGAGCGGCGTTGTGGATCGTGACCTGCAATGACATCGCCGCCTTGCCGCCAGAACTGCAAAGCCGGTTCTCGCTGGGCACGTATTTCTTCGACCTGCCCACCAGCGAGGAGCGGGCTGGGGCGTGGAACATTCACCGGGCCGCCTACGGGCTTAATGGTGACGAGTCCTACCGCGACGTGAACGACGCCGGCTGGACCGGGCGCGAGATCATGTACGCCTGCAACAACGCCTGGATCACCGGCAAGGACATCGCCTACGAGGCACGACGGGTTATTCCGCAGTGCAAGGCAAGCCGGGCCCGGATCGAGACGTTACAGCAGTTCGCAGACGGACGGTTCCTGGATGCGAGCACAGGGACCGAGTACCGTCGCAAGATGGCCCAAGAGCAGCCGAGTGCCAGACGAATCAGTGTTGAGTAGTTCGTAGCTCGTTTCTCCCGCCCGGTAGCTCGTAGCTGCCGGGCAATCCTCGACAAGTCGCGTGCTGGTGGACGAGGATAAGCCGCTTGTGCGGCAGGCGACGCGACAAGACCTTTTGCCGGCGGGCGTTAAACGCAGGAGAGTATCATGTCCATTATCGACAGTTTGAAGCGGGTTGAGCGAGCGGGCGACGAAAACAGCCGGGCGACACAGAAGATGTTCGATGCGGTCCACGCGGTGGCGGACCTGATCGCGGACGACATCACGAAGTTCACGTGGTCCCGTACGTTCACGATTGCAGGACGGACGCGGACCTACGCGGTTGTGAGCGGCCGGTATCTCGCAATTCAGGAGCAGGATGACTACTCAGGCAACGAGCACTTCGTCACTGATCGCAACTGGGATCGAACGCAGGCCCTGGCCTTCGCCGCGGACATCGCAGACGGGCTGCTGGATCAAATCGCGGAGTGGCTCGAAACGAGATCGGAAAACAGCCTCAAGGCAGAGGCGGCTCTGCGAGCCGTTGTACCTGTCATTCCTGACGAAGCTATCGTGTAGCCCTACCCCGCGAGCCGGCGCGTAATCCGGCTGGCCCCCTGTCTGCCGCCTCCACGTGGCGGGGCTGGATGAACCAAGGGCAGACGCCACCACGCCGGGACCGCCACCGGCCAACGAAGGAGACGAGACGATGACACGAGATGAGAACCTAGCGGCGTTTGACGGAATCATGGGCGATTGCTGCGGAGTGGACATGCTCGCTCTGACAGAGGCCGACATCCGGGCGCAATCGGACGTTTGGGCCGCTGCTGGCGAGGGACCGCAGGGCGACGAGCGAGAGGAGCAGATTCTCAACGCAATCGAGAGACTGGAAATCTACCAAGACGACATCCGAAACCGTGACTGATACAACGCCGGGGGACCGGACGAAAGGGATGAAAATGGATTCCACACCAGAATTGAGATTGATTGAGGCAATGGCCGTCGTCCGCTCGCATATCGGCGGCGGGTTATACGACGTGCCTTACACGGTCGCGCTGCGAGAACTGGTTGCGGCCGTGGTCGAGGTCAGCGAGGAAAGAGCGTTTCCGTTGTCCGACGTGTTTGGAGAGTCGGCGCGGAAGATCCTGGGCAACTGACGCCCACCAACCGACGGGCGACCGGCTGAAAGGGATGAACGATGACGAAAGCTGAAAAACTAATCAAAAGCATGGCAAAACGGCTTGGCGAAACGATCGTCAAAGTCAAGATTCATGACAAAATCACGACCGCTGAATGTGCCAGCGGGCGGAAGATCCGCAGCGACGGGCGATTCGTCGTGTGCTGACGACCCGGGCTGCCTGGTCGGACATCCACGCCACGGCGGCCAGCGACGTTGCGGGAGCAACCAACACAAGGAGGAACCATGACCGCAAGCCTACTCTCCACCCTCGCCGTGATCTTACTGAGCCTGTGGCTTGGCGAGATCGCGGCCAAACTGCTGGTCGACGACGTGCCGCCAGACCGGAATGAGTGAACAGAAACGGTAAACGAAAAGCCGGTCGCGATGACCGGCTTTTTTCGTGCGAGTGCAACACATCAGCGAACGCGAGTCACGGTCTCGGCCTCGCGGTCGAACCGCACGAACGCCACCCCGGCGCGGCGGCGGTCGTACCTGGGCTTGCGACGTGGATACCGCGCAGCAAACGCTTCCATCCATCGCTCGAATCCAGAGTCTCCATCCCCGAGCGACAGTAGCCCCAGCGGGAAAGCTCGCATTAGGCTGGCGGCCAGACGATCGCGGTAACCCCGGAAGTTGATCGAGACATGCTGCACGCGACCGTTCTCCAGGTAGACGAGGTAGCAGTACCAGCCCATGTAGATCCAACTCGCGTTCTCGAAAACCCACACGTAGGCGAACACGGGAGGCCGGCAATCCGACCGCCGTTTCCAATCAATCGCCCGCTGCTGATGCGCCGTTCGCTCAGTGTGAACCTCCCGCCAGGTCACGGGGCGACCGTCCACCACGGCGGCCACGTCTCGCGGCCACGTCACGCCCAGCCCCTCGGCGAATGATCGCATCATAACGAAACCCATATTATGCGGCACCTCCAAGAATTTCAGCCACGATGTTCGGCAGCGTCAGCGGACGCAGGTACAGTTCGTGCCAGCGGAAGTCAGGCTGCGATCCGTCCGAACAACACTCCCAATCTACAGCGTCCCAACGATGCGTCTGTGCCTCGCAGACCGGGTGCATCCGCATCCGCCAGTGCTCGCTACCATCGACGCCCTCTCGCAGCAGGTAGGTTGCCCGGCGGCGAATCCGCAGCCCGCATAGGTCGCACTTGTGATCCCTGGCTGCCCGCACAATTTTGTCCGGTCCTAGCGTTGGCATCGCTTATTCCTTAATCTGGACAACAATGTTTGTTTCGCCGTCACGCAGGGCCAACAAAGGCCCTAGGACGCGTCCGGGCGTCAGGACGGCACGGATGTCGCGTTTTCGTCCGGCGCAATTCCTGGTGCATCCTGACGCGATTCTAGCCCGTTGCAGCGTTGGCACGGCACACCGCGCTTGCGGGCGGAGTCGGTAATTCCGTCTGGCACTGGTGCTGTGTCGAGGCACGCCGGGCACATAAACGACCCGGCGAGTTCTCCGGCGTGCATCATCCGCCGCGACCTGGCCCGCGGCCGACGGGGTTCGGACACCGCTACCGCCACGCCGGGGAACAGCGGAAGCTGCTCACCCGCCGAGAACGCCTGTTGCAGCCGCAGGGCAAGATGGTGCTTTCGCTGTGACTTCTCCGCCGCCTTTCCCAATGCCGCGACGTACTCGCCCCAGCCCATGCTAAGGTTTTGCTTGTCGGTCATGATCTCGACCGCCTCGTCGGCGGCCACGTCCAAGGGGTCTCGTTCGGTTTCGTTCATCTCAGGTCTCCTTTTTGGGTTTTGGTTCCATCGGCACTCCGCGATTCAGCATCGCGTCGTCGATCTTCGCGTCCTCACAAACGTAATTGTCGTAGCCGTGAGAAAACTCACTGATCTTCTCAAATCTCTTGAATGGGCACCGGCTCCGGTCCCATTTTCGTCGGCGGTATTCCCAGCCCAGCCCGCGCGGAGAACGCTCGGCGTCGGTCAGTTGTCGGCCAGGGTAGTCGTCGTTCGTGGTCATATCAGGTCTCCGTTTCGCTCGTGTCAAGCATCAGCTCCCAAGAATCCAGCTCGCTGGCCTTCACGCGGCGGAACGTCTGCATCCCGCGCTCGGACCAGTCCACCACCACGCACGGACCCACCAGCATCGGCCCCACCATGTCCACGCCGACGACCTCGTAGCCGCCAGCGGGCTGCTGGTCCTCGTTGATCGGTCGGATTCGGTCGCCAAGGTGCAGGGATTTCAGGTTCATGGGTTCAACTCCCTCGCCTTTTCGGCGGCCTCGCGGGTGGAGTAGCAGTCCTGGACCGGGATGAATTCTCCACGAAAATGCACGCGGCTATCGAAGACAGCGAAACCATTCTGGTAATACGTGCACTGTTGCGGCATCCCCTCTGGTCCGTCGCTCCGCCACACCTTGACGCCTATTGACGTTTGTTCGACCGGCACTCCGTCCGCCGTCGTCGGCAGCCGTCGGACAATCTCCTGCAGCCGCTCGATTTCGGAAATGACCAACCCGGCAATCGTCTTGTCTCCGTCCGGACCGTGTCTCGCGTCTTTGTCGAGGTACTGGGCAATTCGGCAAAGTTGCGATTCATCGCTGACAACGCGAGCCTGCAGCCGCTCGATCTCGTCGGCGGCTTCATCCATATCATCTTCGCAGCTTTCGACATCAGCCGGCCAGCGTGCGCTTCGGTTGTTCTCAGCCTTGCGCCGCATCCGTTCGATTAGATCACTCATCGAATAATCTTCCCTGGGGTTCTCGTTTCGGTTCGTGGTGCCGCAGTTTCGCCCCGTCCTGCGCGTACCAGATTTTCGACTGGCCGGCCAGGATGGAGCACGCCTCCTCCACCTGGAGCATTGTGGTCTCCGCGAACTCCGGCCGGATTCGCACCTCGGCCAGCAGGATCGCCAGCGGCTGGGCGTCGCCGCGGCTGCTGCGGATCAGGTCGAAGATGGCGGATTCGAGCGGGGTCATGTCAGAACGCCTCCTGAGTCTCGTGGCTGTACTCGCCGAAGTCGGTGTAGCCGGGATGGTTCTGGATTCGCCTTGCGAGCCATTCCGCAAACGCGGCTTTCTGGTCGCTTGCCTTTTCTTCGTAGTCGAGACGAAACATCTTCGTGGAGTCGAACCGGGGGCGAACCACGGCCCGGTGACCGTCGCTGAACTTCCGGTTCTGCTTCACGTCGCCGGCGTGGCACGCGCAGTACACCGAACAAGCCCGGAACTGGCCGGCTCGGTACGCTCGCGGGTCAACAACCGCGACCAGTCCGGCATCTTGGCACGTCGGGCAGCCGTAGACCGACTCGCCGTCCACGGCCTGCGGGGCGGCCTTGCGGGCGAACCCGATCTCGCGGGCTCGGCGTGCGATCGCCTTCGCGTGCTGGCCAAACCCTTTCGGCTCCTCCAAGTCGCCCGTCACCATTTCGCGGCTGGCAGCTTTTGCGTCCGCAAGTTCAACGTGCTCGAACGGCATTTCCCAGAAGCGAATCGTTTCTGGGTGCTTCTTCATCCAATCGGCAACACCTGGAAATGCCTTGCTGTGGTAGGCGTACCACTCCTGAAAGTCATTTGTCGTCATCGGGGTACTCCCTTAATGCTCGTGCCACGAACTCTTGCGGGGTCTCTTCCTTCGCGGCCGGCTTCTCGTCGTAGCCAGCCTCCCATGCGGCCGGATCGTCGTCATAGCGTCCTTGGTTCAACCAAGTAGCAGGGTGGCAAATTTTGTCCATCGGCCATTTAGCGCGCGGGCTGTTCGCAAACACGGTGGCTCTATCCAGCAGGAACGCAGCAGCATCCTCCGACGATATGCTACGATCCTTCTTGATTTTTCCTCCGGCTGTCTTCCATGATTCGAACGCTACCTTTTTTGCTTCACGTCGCGGATAGACTTTCCAGAACTCTTCGAACGCTTGACAGTAACCGTTGTCGTTGTGCTTGCGGCTTCTGCTCGAATGCCGGGGTTGTAGGGGTGGAACCCCTACGTCTCCTGCTCCTGAATCCTTCTCCTGCTCTTTCTCCTGTTCCTTCTCCTGGGCGCATACAGTATACGATACCGTATTGCATACAGTATCAATACAATCCCATAGCGTTGACGGAAGGTCTTGCCTAGATTGCGTTAAGAACGCGACAACCTTCGATCTGGGAACGTCGTGAAGGTCAGCTAATGCACCCTTCAGCGCCTTGACGTTATCAGGCCGATTATATCGCCACCAGTGAACCAGAAATACCACGCCGATACCCTGATCGAACTTCCACGGGAGCGTACTACATACCGTATCCAATACGGTATCGACACGGTTTCTAGGGATGCCAGTTTCCTCGCTCGCCAGACCGGGGCTCCAGAGCACAATCCCGCATCGGTTGACGCGGCTGGAAGTCAGCAGCCATAGGGCCAGAAGACGGCCGTCAGAATCAAGACGACGAACCTTTTCGTCATTCCAGAAACGGGGATCAACCTTGCGAAACTTGGCAGCCATTTTTAGTGCCCCCTGAACGGCTTCACGGGAAGTCCGACCTTCTCTTGTCGCAAGATGTACGCGTAGCACGACGCACAATAACCACGAGTCGGGTAGCCCTTCAAATTTGCAGGGCGCAAGCATCGTTTGCAAGGACCTGAGTTTCTCGCCTCCACTGCCTTACGGTAGCCGTCTTCCTTGTACGGCCGCTTCCTACCTGTTCGGCGTAGATACTCGTTGCAGGCGTGGCACAGACCGCCACGCAAAGGACTTGACGGGACGCCGCAGTTTGCACAAGGCAGTGGATCTCGTTTTGGCATCCGCTTTTTCGCAAGTGCTGCAGATCTTCCATCGCGGATCATGTGGCACTTGCGACAGAGAATCACCACGTTGTCAGTGGAATTGTTTCCGGTGTCGCCGTCCTCATGATGCCTGTCGGTTGCCGGCTTTCCGCAGTCTTGGCACGGACCAAGTTTGAACGTGCGTCGAGCCCTTCCGCGCTTGGAATTTTTGCACGCCTTGTCACCCTTCCATTGTGGGTGCTTGTCGCCGCGTTGAATCCACGGCCTAGGCTGTCCAGCCTTTAGATTCTCGCCTCGTCTTCCCTTGGTCATGACGTTCCTCCGTTAATTGGTTGACGTGTCACAATCATATAGATTATGGCAAGGCACGTCAATACGGAACGTAGTTTCGTCATTTCCAGCTCCGTACAAAAGGCAAGCCGGCTCCCCCGTGCTGTGCTGACCGCTGACGAAGGCGGCGGGACCAAATTGCTTTGATCCCCAGCAAGGGGGAACCGGCTCGATTTTTGTTCGGTAAGTTTTCATCGTCAATTCCAGCGTCCGTCATCCTACGCTTTCCGCCGTCCGCGTGTCAAGTTCAGTGCCGGAATTCCGTCGCGGATCGGGCCACGCGGTCGCAGATCGCGTCCGTGGCGACAGGAACCGCGCCTTTCAACCTCTCCCTGCACTTGCGGCAGATGCGTTTCGGCGTGTCTTCTGTCGCGTCGCCGGTGCAGACAGTCCCGCAAGCCAGCTCCAGCCAGCCCGTACCGAGATTCGCCGACACCACATGGCCGATTCCGGCGAAAACGTGCCAGTATTTCACCTGCTCAACGGTTACGCTCATGTGCAATTCCTTCCGCCGAACCGGGCCACGCGGTCGCACTTCGCATCCACGGCCGCCGGCCCATCCGGCAATGGAATCCAATGCGTCGGCGGGTCTGCCGTCAGATCGTCGCCGCCGGCCTCGAACAAGGTCGCTTGGTCGTCGAGATCGGCCCACCAGCAGATCAGCACGCCGGAATCCTCACGACACGCAAGGAACTCAGTTCCGTCCTGTGGCTCGGTGCCGAACGGTCGCCACGTCTCCGCGTCCGCGTCGGTCTCGGCGTCGCGCCGGCTGCGGGATGCGACTTCCTGCCGCGTGATCGCGATAGCGCATGCCTGGCAGACCGGGACGGCGTGGAGCCGGATATTGAACACGATCGGCGTTCGCTCTCCGCACAAACGGCACGGGGGAGAAATCTGGCCCCGTCGCTGTTTCTCCGCCGACTGGCATCCAAAGTTCGGCTCGGTCTGACAGCCGGGCTTCAACTCACATCCGTTGCAGATGTCGCAGTAACCCTCGACGGCTCGGATGATTTCCTGATCGGTCATGATTCACCCTCCTCGTCGTTGTCGGCTTTTTCTTCTTCGTCTTCTCCCCGGATGATCGATTGGCACCGGGGGCAATGGGCCTCGTGTTCTAGGCCCGCTCGGCGTGACGAAAACGGCATCAAACACGCCGCAATGTAAACGTCGGTCGGCTCAAACTCTCGTAACATTTTCATCCTCCTCTGGTTCGTCCAGTACGGCCAGTAATGATCTTGACTCACGCCACCTGCGTCTGGCCGCCAACAGCAGCATCCGGGCCACGTAACGGCCAGCGCGTTCATGGTCGCCGGCCATCAGAACCGGGATTCCTTGCATCATCCAAGACAGCAGCGAGCCAAGTACCTGTGCTGGCGTAATATCGCCACGCCACTCGCCCGCCTCAATGTCGTACCAAGTGGCTTCGACGACCAACGCCCGGCACGGGTAGGACAGGATTCGGTGCATCTCTCGCTCGAATCTATCGCGTTCTCGCCCACAGCAGGCGATTGCGTCTTGAAGACTTTTCCGCTCGATTGCGACGATCTTCTCAAGTCCGCGCAAACTGTAATCGCCCGTAGTCAAAGTTCCCCTTTCGACGGCCAGAGGAAATAAATCCAACGGGCATTGCTCGCGTTGATCTATGATCGCAACAATGTTTTCAGGTTTTAGTTCAGCCGGAATCGGACTCCTACGGGACATGACTAACCTTCCTTGATTGCGCGTTCGATTCTCTCCAATAACTCATTTGTGTTCTCGGTCAGTTCATTGCGACGAATCAGCGCCTCTACACTCTTCTCTGTCAGGTCCAACGAGTGTTGCTCGCGGCTGGACTTCCCCGTCAGCATGTTCGCGCAGATCATACCAAGGAAAAAGATTCCCAGTCCGCAGGCGGTTCCGATCGCGGTCGAAATCATGTCAAGTCCTTTCAAAATGCCGGCCTTACACCGGCCCGGTGGTTCCCATGCTTTTTGGAGAGACGTAGTTCACCACTAACGATGGAACTCAGAACGGTTGAGATTTCTACGGGACATGTGAATCCTTTAGATACTTCAGCTTCCCGTGTTGCATTTGATGATGCTTGAAGCACAGCCAACGAACTTCAAGCGGCTTGCTGTAGTCGTCGTGATGACCTTGCGATTTGATGTCTCCACACACTTCACACGGTTGCCGAATCAAGCGTCCATCTCGAATGGCACTATGTAACATATTGCCGGCTCGATACTTTTCTTGGTTAAATTTTCTCTTCTTACGGTACTTTCTGTTTTGTTCTTTACGTGCGAGCCTCGATGTTCTTTTCCTCTCATACTCTTGTCGCTTCGGAATGTCCGAAAGGTAATTCTCTTTAGTATCACTCTTCGTACATTCCTTGCACTTACCAAGAAGACCATCTGCCATTTCTGGGTGCTTGTAGAAGTCTGACGACGCCTTTGTCTCCCCGCACTTGAAGCATGTCTTTTCTTGCGGATAAACCCTCTCCGTGAGTTTCGATTGAGCATAATTGAGCCGTTGAACTTTCGCACGCAATGAAGTAGAATGCGTTTCAGCCATGACGATCTCCTTGTGATCTGATTGGCAAGAGCGCCGGTCGGAAACCACTCCGCCCGGCGTTTGCATTCTAGCACATCGCCGAACATGCTGAAAGTCCAGCAGCAATCATAATCCCAATCCAACTGAACGGCAGCCCGTCCTCGGTCAGCGGCGGGGGCGGGGGCGGAGCGACAGGCGGCGGCGGAAGCGGGTTGGCACGCTCGAACTCGTCCGCGTCCATGTCGTCCTTGGCGTCATCGAGTGCGGCGTCCAGGCCGGCCAGCACATCAGCAGGCGGCGGAGGCGCGTATGTCCGAGGACCGAACCATCCAATCTTGATGGTCTTCTTTCCGCTTCCCTTCGGGTACTCGTTTTCCTCCAACTGAACTTCGCAGTTACGGCCCACGAAGCTGATCGTGTTCCCGATGTCAGCGGCCTTCTGTTCGCCGTGCCGGAACCCAAGATTTCCCAGTTGTTTCCGGGCCATGTGCATGGCCTTGGGGGAAAACCAGATCGTTCCGGTAACGGTCTCGATACCGCCGAAACTGTCTGTCACGTCGGCCGTGATCGCCAACCCGGCAAGGCCGGATTTGGCGGTCGTCCAACGGTGTTCTGTCACGACTGCTTGATAGCTGCCTGGCTTCATGCTTCACCTTTCAGTTTGGAAAATTCCCTGTCGAACTCGGCAAGGAAGGCGTCAACCGCAGCTTGCAGCTTCGCCTGGATATTGTCGTCGCGCTCTACCAGAACCTTCAGTTTCGGAAGGTCGCGGCTGTAACTCACGAACCACCACGACGCCCGCCCCGTGACGAGCATGGAGAAGTGGACCTGAGCCAGATATTTCTTCGGCACCGCGCCTTCGCGAAGCGTCCGGACGTGCTCGGTCGGCTGCGGGCACTTGGCTTCGATCCCGCTGTCCTCGCCGATCAGCCCGTCCGGCGAACAGCCAATTCGCTGGTCGTCCGACAGGCAGAATCCAACCCGGCGCACGGGCAACCCGGTCTCAAACTCGAACCACGGGATTGCAAGGTTTTCCAGGATGTGGCCCTGGTCGGCCGCCCAGCTCGGGGCACCTCCTACCTCCTCCTCATCGTCGCCAGCCGCCATCCGCTCGGCGAGCTTCGTGCAAAGGTAGGTGTCCGGCCCCTGCCCAGTCCGAGGCTTCCACTCCGGGCTGACAAGGGCGTCAATTTCTGAAGCCGTCACCACGCCCCGCCGGATGCGATGCCACTCAGGCGTGCCTTGTGCCATGTCGTAGATTTTCATGGCTTCACCCCCATCTTCTTCTCCAAGGCAGCGTGAACTTCCGCGTACCGCCGCTCCCCGATTTCTTCGTAACTCTTGGCCCCGGCGAAGCGCAGGAACGCCTGCTCGTCGGCCCGCGAATCGGCGACCATCTTCCGCAGCGTGGCGGCCTGCTCGGCAGTAATGGCATTACCCTCGGCGCGGGCGTCGTTGCTGTTGTCGATTGTGATGCCGAGGGCGTTGCACAGTGCCAACCGCTTGGCGGTCGTGTTTGAACCGGAGTCGGCTTGGCTTTCGGTTGCTCCGGGTGGGCCGGAACCTACCCTCACGAAAACCTGGAAGTCGCGATGATGGCCTGATTCGTGCTGAAGAGTGACGACCTGCCGCATCCGACCATCCCTCAAATCGGCAGTAGAGAAGCTGGCAGAGAATCCGAGCCTCAGTAGGATCGGCCTCACAACCTCCATGATTTCGTGAAACGGGAGCGTGTAGAATTTGATGTTGCCGTGCTTGTCGGGAACCGGCTTTGTCGCAACGAACGTCGAAAGTTCTCCCTGAAGCCGGACGAAATTGTAGGCGAAATCTTTCTCAGCTTGGCGATCCTCCATTCTCTGCTGGAGCGACACTAGTTTTTCAACCACGGCAACGCTCTGTTCGCTCATCGCCCCGGCGTTAACCATCTGGGCGATCAGCGATAGCGGGGTGGGGTCCGGCTGAACCGCAAGGCCCGTTGGTTCCAAAATCTGATCGTCGTCCCTCATGTCCCACCCCCTTCGATTGCCGGCAGCGTGGCGCTCTCGATTTCGCACCGCTGGTACTCGTCGCGGCAGCAGTGGACCTCGAAATCGGGGACCACGTAATGCGAGTAGAACGCTATGCCGCTACTTCCAATCCGCCGGGTAGCATCCTTTCCGGCGAATATCCGAAAGAAATCCTGATCCGTAACTTGACACGCGGCCCCGCCGCTGTCAAACCGAAACGCGAGCATGGATTTTTCGGGGATCGTCGCGTCAAGGATGTCCAAAATCTCCCTGATTCGTTGCGTCTTCATGCGTCTCACCTCCTTGGAAAACGGCCGCTGCCCCGGCACCAGCCGGCCCAGCCGCGCCGCGTTGTTTCTCGATCTCGCGTTGTTCGATCATCTCGCGTCTGATCTGATCGTTGGCGACGTTTTCGGCTTCGATCTTTCGCCGCCAGGCGATCACCGACTCCCGCTGTTCTTCAGCCGTCCAAATTCCGTTCATTGGTCCCCTCGCAAAATTCATCTTGTGGCGGCAGTAATTCGGCCACCGGGACAACCCGATCCCCCACATAGTTCAAGCCGGACATGACAAGCAGTAATCCTGGCGTCCCGACAAGGGAATCCATCTCGCCCTCGGTTCCCGCCCCGATCACATTCGCAAACCGCGTCCCATCATCCCGCTCGTACTCGCGAACCGTCACGAATTCGGAGGTCGCCAGTTGGGCGTACAGTTCGGGCGAAATACTTGTTTGGCAAACGTCACTCATCGCAAAATTCCTCCTCTGTATTTTCATAAACAGGCACCGGCACCTCGTCGAACCGCGCCCGCCGCTCCGCTGCCTCTTCGCGGGCGTACATCACGTCAAGCTCGGCCTGCCGGATTTCCATCTCAGTGTGCGGGGCCAGCCCGCAGTGCCAGTTTTCAGGACCGTGCATCGGGTGTTCCTTCCTGCTGGTCGCGGTCTGCGATCTCCGACCGTACGACCGAAACGTGCCGCGGGGCCTCAATGCCGATCCTGGCCCGGCTGCCGTAGATCCGAATCAGCGTTACGACCACCGCGTCGGGGCCGTGACCGATCCGAATGGATTCAGATTCACTTCTTGTGAGAACTAAAATTGGACACCTCCTTGCGTTGAGAGCCACCTACTTCGCCGGCGGCTGGCTAATTTCGATCGGTTCCGCGATGATCTCGCCGATTGAATCCGCGTACATCTCGTTCTGACGTCGTGCTTCGTCCTTCGCCGCATCCTCGGTCGTCATTAACATGCCTTCCGCGCCTTCGTCCAGGCCCGGAACAAGTTCGCCAGTCGTTTTCCAAACCAGCGTCCACAAACGCAAAAACTTCACGGGTCACCTCCCTTTCCGTTCCTTTGAAAACCACCCAGCGGCGGCGTCCGTGCTGTCGTCCGTGCGCCGCGGGGGATCTCCGTCAGCAGTCCCGGAGGGCTCCGAGCCCTGCGGACTGATTCAAAAGTTGTGCAAGGGTGTGTTTTTACACCAAAGTCTCCGACGGCTTCAGCCGGCTTACTACGTGCGAGCGTCTACGGCAGCGCCTCGGCCTCGCCCGTACCGGCTACTGACTACTCCGTGTGGTGTTGCGAGCGTAGGTCTGCCTCGGCGGCCCTCGCATGTGTTACGCTGGACGGTATCCGCCCCTTACCAGCTACCACGATCGACACTCCTTAGATGATGGCTTTCTCCACCAACATTCCCGAGCACAACAGCAGGGGCCCCAGGGCTCGAACCTGGTCTTTCCGCAGCACGCTAAGCGTCCCGCGGCGCGTCTCCGTTCGCCCAGCCCCCAAACACCAGCCGGCGATAGCAACCGTAACGAAACCAGAACCGGCTGGGGGTGTCCGCCGGCGACAAGCCGGGGGATTACCATTTCCCACGCAGCCTACGCACTGGTATTCGATCCAGCACATTATTCGGGCACTGGATTACCACCACGGGCTGCGCGTCAAGTTTCGCATCACGTTCAGCGTCGGCAGCCTTCTTTTTTGCCTCCGATGCTTTTTCAATTGCCTTCGTCTTGCGTTCTTCTCCAGCGGCGATACCGTCAGCGATCTTCTTTCCGAGTCTGGCAATCTCACGCCGCAATTCACGTGTCTCTGCCACTTGCTCACGGAGATGTTTGACGGTCGCAGCCAGAAGGTACATGCTTCGCACGTCGATTTTTGAAGGCGATTCTCCAATCTCCGATTTACCGGATAGTACGTCGCCAATACTGCTTTCGGTCGTGTACCCCCAGCTTTCTGAAAGGCAATCTCCAAGATCGTCAAAAGTTAAACGAGACATCACTCAATTCACTTTCTCGGCCCGCTCTTGATCCTCGCTCGCTTTCCGTTCGCGGACAGGCGGACCGGATGCCCGATGGTTCGCCGAGTCATGTCCCGCGGCGTCCGATGGTCCCGTGCGAACACGATGTCGTTTCCAAATGCCTTCACAAGTCACCTCCTCTTCGTCAAGTCGCGCGATACCTCCGCTCGCGTCCATACCGTTCACTGGTCGCGAGTTTGTGTTGCTCCAGCCACGCGAACCGATTGTTCGCTGCTGTCGCTGAGCATCCCATCCACGTTGCCGCTTTTGCAGCCGTGGTCCAACCGTATTCACGGGTGAATCGACGCAGTGCCAGCAGCGAATCGTGGTAAACACCAGTCACTTTGATCTCGCCGCAGCCGTTGCACTTTGGGCACGTCGTCGTTGAATTTTTCTTTTTCATCGTAACGTCTCTCAGGTGAATAACCGAATCCTAAACCTTCCGCCGAACCGTGTCAACAGGATTCCGCCAAGAATTCCAAAATCGCGTTCCCGATCGGCCGCGATTCATGTTGACACGCCCGCGGAAGCGGAGGAAGATGACGGCATGGAAAGCGAATCAGACCGGCTGGAGCGGCTCATCATCGACGGCGGCCCGATCACGCCCGCCGACTTCCCGCCGCAGCACAACGGCCAGCGGTTCCAGGTCCGCGTGCTCAACGGTCGCTGGCAGGTGTACGGCCTGGGGCTAGTCCACGTCTGCCTGTGCGCGACCGAACCGCTGGCCAACATGGTCGCCGAGGCGCTGGAAATTTGCCACGAAGACAAGCCCGGCGTCGTGACCACGGACTATCTGAGCGAGCAATTCCGGGCCATCGTCGGTTGACAAATCGGACATCTTGGTATTGACAATCCGCCCGATTTTGCTGCAAACTGTACCGAACAGCCCGTCCGAGTCGCGGCGTCCCGACAACTAACGGTGAAATAAACGAGCGACCCACAACCCGGACGGGCACTTTCCGAAATTCGCCGGGCGGCGGTTTCGCTGACGAACCGCTGGCGGGGCCGCTTGCCCGGCTCAATTCAAGGAGCGGTTCAATGCGTGTTTCCTTTCTGTTGTTGATGCTCGTTTGTTCGTCTGCCGTCGCCGCCGACACCGGCTGTCCGAACTGCCAGCCGCAGATCGCGGGTTGGCGACAGCCCGGCCGGTTGCAGCCGATCACCTACGGCACGCCGATCCGCAACTTCTTTTTCGGCCGTGCGCGGTTCGTGCCAACCGGTCCCCCGCAGCCTTACATGGTCGTTCCCGGCCGCGTGGTATTCCCTGAGCTGGTGTACCCGCGCGAGGTCCAGCCGCAAATCGTGTGGCCCACGGTGCCTGCACCGGCTGGAGGTCCGCAGCCATGATCCGCACACTAGTCGTCTGGCTCACGCTGGTTTCTACGGCCTCGGCGGATGATCTGTTCGATTGGTCTGATCCCGCCCCGCACCATGCGTCCGCAGTTGTTGTCCGTGCCGGTTCTGCGGGAGGTTCTGGCGTCTACGTCTGGCTGTGTCCCAAACTCACGGGCGTTCTGACCTGCCGACACGTCGTTGCGGGCAGCGCCCAAGCCCGCGTCCAGTGGACAGACGGGACGTGGGGTGAAGGTCTAGTCCGCACCGACAAGACGAATCAGGACGCGGCGTTCATCGAAGTCTCGCACGCCACGATCCAGCCGCTTGCGATCGCTTCCGACAATCCATCGCAGCAGAGTCGCGTGGAATACCTGGGGTTCGGCGGCCCGGCTGGCCGACGACTCAGGCCGCATTGGGGCACGGTGCTCGGTTACAGGGGTCGGGACATCGCCACCACCGCTCCAGTGGTCAGCGGCGATTCGGGCGGCTGCATCCTGAACGAGGCTCACGAGGTCGTCGGGCTGTCGGCGTATGGTGAGAACACGATCGCGATGATCCAGGGCGACGGAGGCCCGTGGAACGTCTACAGGCCCAGCGGCGGGCCGGCGTTGCCGTCCCTGCAATCTTTCTGCCAGCGGATCGAAGTCCAGCGCTGCGGGCCTGGCGGCTGTTCGCCGGGGACGCAATGGTCAGCACCGACGAGGCCAGGGGGTGGCTCGCAACTCTACCCGTCAGCACCAAAGCCTGAGACACCAGGGCAAAAGCCGGACATCGCGCAGCCACCACCGCTGGTGACGATCGACTACCAGAAAATCTATGCCGAGATGCTCGAAAAGATGGCTGCTGATCCACGCTTCCGAGGTCCAGCGGGAGCGGATGGGAAGGAGGGTTCAGCGGGGCCGCAAGGACCGCCCGCCGAAGCACTCGCTGGACCTCCGGGTGCGTCTGGCCCCGCTGGACCTCCGCCCACGGACGAACAGATCCAAGCAGCGGTGGCGGCCTGGATCACAGCCAACCCAGAGCAGTTGGCAAAGCTGTTGCCACCGATCTATTTCCGAAAAGTCAATGCTGCGACTGGTGTAGAAATCGCACCGCCGCAGCCCGTCTTCTTGGGGGAGGGATTTTCTTTCTTGCTTACCCCGGAGAAGAAATAGAAACGTGTAGGTAGTGCTTCGACCCCTAGAAGGCAAAGGGTAGGTCCAGATGCCAGATGGGTCAGTGGATGTTGTTTCGCCCGGTGACGGGCAAGGAGAAGTTCAGATGGCTGAACCTGTTGTTGGAGAAGTGGTGAACGCTCAAGTAGCTTTCACGAGCATGGCAAACGCGCTGGCGAACGCTGGTGGCCTTGCCAATCAGGCTTTCGCGGCGAGTGCTGACCGGCGCACTTCGCGGGCCGACCAGTTGAGTGGTGACTCGCAAGCCATGTGGGCCGTCGCGCTGACGAGCCCCACAATTATGGCTGGCATGGGAATCCGTACTGCCACCGAGAGCGGCAGCGGCCGGACCCGCTCGGAAGCAAATCTTCCGGCTGCGACCAGCGCGGCTGGCAACGCCGCACCGTAGGAGAGTCCCGTGGACTACGAGCAGCAGGCACTAGAAATGCTGGCTCGCGTCGAGCAGGCCGACGCGGAGGCGAACGAGTCTCAAGTCGCCTTCGCGTCTGGCCACTTTGTGGAACTCTGGCAACGAAAATGGGCCGAGGCTGCGGCCAGATTGGGAGCGGAACATGGCAACAGCGACAGTACAGTCAGCGGGACAGACACCGCTGGAAGAGATGGCCGAACGAGCATCGGAAACGATTCCGGGGCTGTACGTGGCAGCGGGCGCGGTGGGCCTGGAAGATCACCGGAGGATGTTGGCGGAGCACGCACGGCGAGTGAGGAGCGATTACAACCGACTCAATAAGGTGGCAGGTGGCGATGTGGATCAGGGCGGTGACGACATGGGCAACATCACGATCACCGGGGACATCAACGTGGCCGATACAAAACAGATCAACCGGGTACTCGACCAGTTGGGAAAGGCGGGGAGTAACGGCCAGACACAACCCGCTGCTGTCCAACCGTCAGCACCGCCGCCTCCGTCCGCATGGTCGAAGGCATGGCCCTGGGTGCTGGCCGGTGCGGCTGGATTGGCCGGAGCCGGAATCCCTACCGCGATCAGTGCCCTGCGACCCGACCCGACGCCAGTTGCGCCAGTGGTCGAGATGCCGAAATATGATGTCGAGAAATGGACGCCTCCAAAGTGAAACGCTTCCTGTTGTTCCTACTGCTGTTGGTCTCTGCCGGTGGGATACTGGATTCCGCCGACAGGTCAGAGCGTTGGCCAACAGTGCGGGCGGAACACCTGCGATCGCACCCCGTCTGCGAAGCGTGTGGGCGCAACCTGGACCTAGAGGTGCATCACGTGACGCCGTTCTCAAACGACCCGACGAAGGAACTCGACCGAACGAACCTGATAACGCTCTGCCATAGGGATCATCTGGTATTCGGACATTTTGGCAGCTATCAGAAGTACAACCCGCAGGTTCAGGCCCACGCTCGGCAGTACCGGGCATGGAAACTGAGATGGGAGATGGATTGATGTTCGCACTACTGAGAGCCTCGCTGAATATCTGTTGCCGATACGGCATAGTGGCTGGTTGGCGAGCGTTCTGCTGCGGCTGGTGGTGGGGCCGGTTGATTCGGCGAAAGACGCGGTGAAAGATGCCTTTTCCGAGGCCAGCAGACCAGACGGATTATGACGCGTACTTAGCGGAGCTACGTTCGCGGGGTTGGAAATCGAGCAGCGTTGGGAATCGGGAGAGGAGTGAGACGATGACCGCGAGCGAACCGGAATCATCTCCTGGCTCACCGCCGCCAACCGAGTCGTCGGCTACGCCCTCGACAGACGAACCGCTGGAGAGATTCACTATCAGTACCGGGTTAGGGTTCGCGGCTATGACGTCAGGCGAGAGACCAGAATCACAAATGATTGCGTGGTACTGACCACGTCGACCGGCTGGGTATCTGGGACCGGGCGGTTCGCACAGTGATCGGGAGGGTGAGACAATGAGCATCATCGCAAAGATCAATCGCAATTCCGCGCTGGCGAACCGACACGGAAAATTCTACTGTGGCTGCGATCGCGCGTTCGTGTTCACTGGCCAGAAATGCCCGCGATGCAAGAGAAGGCCATCCACGCGAAGGCTAAAGGGAGTGACGCGGTTAACCGAGTTGGGATGGTGAGGCGATGAGCGGCTGTACGACGATCAAAGAATGGGTGGCAGCAACTCAAGGAAGCTGGGTTGACCGCACCTACACCGATGACGAGGTCGTCGATATTTTCGGCCCCAGCGAAGCAGATTACAACCTGCCGCTGGCCCTGCTGCGACGAGCACAGGCCGCCGAGGCCGAGGTCGAACGACTGAGAAACCTACTGGGAGAACGAACCTGATGACCGAGCCGAGACGCACAACGAGCCAGGCGAACCACGAGGCGATTGTGACGCTGCGAGACCTGCTCGATGAGCGGATCTGCCGGGTGATGGCTGTCATTACGGCCAACAAAGAATTGGAAGTATCGAGGCACGAAGCGATTGACGCGAAGCTGAAAGCAGCCGAGGAAGTGCTCGAAGCACGCCTGATACTGCTCAATGAGTTGAGAGGCGATGTATTGATGAAACCAGAGTACACCGCCCAACACGAAAAACTTACAGGCGAGTTCAATAACATGACGAAATTGTTCCAAGCCGATATTTCGCACCTGAAAGAGTGGCGGGCGAATCAAGAGGGAAAGGCCAGCCACGGATCTGTTATGATGGCTGGCGCAATCGCCGTACTGGGGCTGGTCCTGTCCGCAGTGGCCCTGATACACGAACTGCTGAGTACGTAGAGGTGACGATGACCCCCGACGTAGCAAAGCTCTGGGGCACGATTCTCCGCGTCCTGCGAGACGAGAGCGACGGGCACAAGATCCTGCTGACGGAGGCCATGCGGCACGACCTGGACGACATCGTGCCGCCGGTGAAACGTGCGGCTTTGGCGGTGCTGGAGGAATCCGTCCGGGCGTTGCTGCGGAACATCGCCACAAACGGGCCGGAGAGCAAGGTGGAGAGAGTAGCCGTGTTGCTGCGGGAGGATGGGTACATCAAGCGGCTGCTGGACGAATTGGACTGCGAAGACGTGGCGGACGTGAACTGAAACCAACGGACCGGGCTGACCGGCTGGAGAAAGACCGATGACAATTCTCAGGACTGAACGCATGGATTATGGTGGGATTCAGGTTATTGATTCACGGGACAGCGATAGTCCAGTTTATCTTGCCCCCCACCTGCTGCCGGAGATGTTCGCCGACGGCGCGTTGACGGCGGCTGGAACGATCCTCGTTGACGGCGTAATTTTGAATCGACACGAATCCAAGGAGCAAGGCAATGGCCTATACCCAGAGTGAGTTCGTTACGGACGTGGTGCGCGGTGCCCGTGCCCATCATCTGGCCTACGAGCGGGGGCGGTTTCTCATCGCTCGTTGGTACGCCGAGTTCAGCGGCTCCATCCCGAACGACGCGACGGAGGTTGCTCCCGGCATCACGGGGGCGGAGGTGACGAACATCATCGTTCGCTGCACGGAGCAGAAAGCCGACATGGAAGCGGCGGGCAACGCGAAGCTCAACACCATCCTCGCCGTGAGCGATTTGCCGCTGGGGAGTTGATAGATGGCGACGACCTATACGAGCATCGCGGACGGCCCGTGGGACACGGTAGGGACGTGGGACAACGGAGTCACGGTCCCTGGAGCCGCCACTGACGACATCGTTGTTATCGCGACGGGTCACGACATCACAGCGTCGGCGGGAAACATCCACGTTGCAGCCATCACGATCAATGGAACAGGAACATTGACATGGGGCGCAACGACGCTTACCGCAGATGCGATTGTGCTGAGTGCTGCTGGCTCGTTCATCACCGGGGATGGGGCGCTGACCTGTACGAGCATCACGACCACGGCAGCGAACGCTGGCGTTGTCACCATCGGCGCGGGCGGGGCTACGTTCGCCGGCGTCCTCAACAACGCCGGCTCTGGCACGCTGACCATCAACGGGGTGCTGACCGGCGTGACCGCATTTACGACCGGCGTTTGCGTGATGGGAGCGAACATCACATGCACGTCAGTCGCCATTCCGACTGGCGGCACGCTGACCGCTTCAGGAACCAGAACGCTCACGGTATCGGCGTCCGGGGCTATCGTTTGCACGACGACCGGGACTATCAATTTCACCGGCAACGCATCCGTTATAGTCTGTGGGTCTGTTACGACTACCGCCAACATGAATCTTGGAACCGGAGTACATACCTTCGCCGGCACACTCACCGTCGCTGCCTCCACCACGCTGACATGCGAAGGCGCTGGCGGAATAACCGGAATGACAGCAAATTGCGGCGGCACGGGAACGATCGTGCTTGGCGCTGGCGGTGTGCTGACGTGGGACGTTGCAGCTAATGTCGGGACCGCATCAGTCAACATCACCGCGAATGGAACATCGTGGTCTGCGGGGAGTTTTTGCACGATTACGAACGTGAACGCCGGCGGGAAGTTCACGGTCGGTGTCTTGGCTGCGATTTGGAATGTTGAGTATCTCGACTTGCTCAATGTTTACGATTTTCGCCCTAGTGTACCAATGCTCGCCGATAATTTGAATTTAGATGGCGCAACTGCGTCTAATCTAATCATGTGTCCCCCAAATTCCATCCTCACCAATTCGTGGATTTCAAACAACGACGATGGCCGCTTCTTTTTCAACGGCTTTCACTACTGGCTTAGTAATGTTACGTTCGGAGAAACTCGCGACGGAACGTCACATGCGAACGCGAAGGACATTGGCGCAGGAACCACTGGGACGTTTTACTTGCATGGTAGAAACATTCAAGCACTGTCTACGACCAAAACCTATTTTGACACGTCAAAACCATTCTCCTACATGCAGGTCGATAACTGGGGCTACAATCCATCGCACACTGCTGGAACAGGGACAGGGACTCCAGGAGTCGGATACTACGAAAGAGCCAACTACTCAATCGAGCGATCAATCTCTAATCCTCCGTCTGGGAAAACGTATCACGCGAGAATTACGCAGAAAAATGCAGCACCGACGGAAAGTTATCAGTACGGCACGCTGAGTGTTTTCGTTCCCGTCATCACCGGCGACACGCTCATCAACGTGGAGGCGAAGGCGGCACGTTCCGCCGACACGTCCGATTGTGCCGACTGCTGGATTGATCCGGAGGGTGCGTGGTTCGCGGGCACGGCTGCCGTCGCGTGGGACTTGACCGCAGCCGGTGCCAGTGGCACAAACGGAACGACCAACGCGGCACCTGGAACCACGTTCACTTCTGCGGGTGGTGCGTTTCTCGCGGCGCACGTTGGCTCTTATCTGAACATAACAGCAGGGACAGGAGTAACGCCCGGTCAGTACCTTATCTCTGCTCGCGCAAGTGCAACGGAAATCACGCTCGCCACGTCGCCCGGAGCTTCGGGGTCGGCTGTCACCTACAGCGTGGCTCAATACTACGCTCTCCCCGACTGTCATGCGCACACCGCAGGTGGCACGCTCGCCAAGGGGACAGTACGCGTGGTCTTCCGCTGTTTGGAGTACGCCGCAGCCGCTTACGTGGACATCGGCGACGTGGTCATCACCGTGACGCACGCCGACGCGACCACGACCACGTACACGGTGAGTATGCAGAACTGGCAGAACGGGATGCCGACAATCGACGACCCGAACGTGGACACGAAAGCGTTTCTGAACACGAACAAGGACGAGATGATCGCGGCGAACGATACCATCGTCGCGAAGTATGGCTGCGACGTGGGGACGGCAGCGGGCGGGGGCGGGATAATCGTAATAGAGGACTGATCCAATGGCATTTGACGATACGGTAGTTGGGGCAGCCGCCAACTCGAAAATCATAGAGGTCGCTTTGCGCGATTCCACAACCGGGCAACTCAAGGCCAGCGTGGCTTACGGCAGTGTCGCCTACTCGTTCATCCGCGAGGGGGACGATGCGAATAAGGCCAGCGGGACTTGCGTTGACATGACGCTCGACACCTACACGGACCACGGATGGAAAGAGACGGGTATCGCAGGAATCTATCAATTCGGTGTACCGCAAGCCGCACTGGCGACTGGTAAGAACGCTGTCACGATCAAGCTGGTGGTCAGCGGTGCCATCGACGTGGTGAAGCGGATTTTGATTGACGCTCGGCCGTCCGACACTCGAAAGGTGCTTGGCACGGCCCTGACCGAGAGTGCGGGCGGCGGCAAGTTCGCCGGGGCGATGGTGAAATTCTTCAACGTCGCGACTCCCACGGGCACGATCAACAGCCTGCCGGACGCGGTGCCGGGGGCGGCAAATGGCCTGCTCATCAGCGGCACTAACTCCGGTGCAACCGTGTTTGGCTCAGGCAGTACGGTTACGTTCACCACGCTGGCGGTGACGGGTACGCTGTCCGCCAATGCGGTATCCGTGGCGACGACTACAACACTGAGCGGCAACGTCTCTTGCGGCGCGGCGTTTGATATCGTCGGAGCGTTCACCTGCAACTCGTTCGCCACTGATCTGACGTTCGCTGTCGGATCAGCTTTCAGTGTCGGGACGACTACGACGCTTACGGGCGCGGTGGCGTTGGGTGCCTCGCTGGCTGTCGCGACCACCACGACGTTCACGGGCGTCGTTACTGCCACGGCCGCCAACGACATCCGTGGCGTCAAGATTGGCGGCGTGCTCGCTACGGCGCTGGACGCTGACGGCACGGCAGGCGATCAAGCCAAGGCCCTGTCGAAACTGTTAAACATCCCCGTGGCAAGTCAAGCACTAACGTCTGCCATGTTCGGACTGACCGCAGCCGACACCGGAGCCACCTACGTCGCACGGGCACCCAGCGGGACGGAGACGCTGGACACGCTACACGCTGACATCGCCGCGATCGGGCTGATCGGGCAGTCTGTTCCTCATGCTGTCGAAGCTGCCACGATTACGATCGGCACTCAGGAAACTGCAACCTACGCCAAGACGACATCGCACGACGACGACAACTGGGTGCTTGGCGAAGTAGACGAGACGCCCGGCCCAGGTGGTCTTGACGTGACCGTGACGCACGCGGCGAGCACTACGACCCAGATTCCAACGATGCTACACGTGACAGGTTACTACGCTGGATCTGCAACGCACTCGATTGCCGTCCAGATTTACAATTACGCGCTGGCAGCCTGGGAAACCGTCGGAACGATGCTTTCACGCTCAACTCCGTTCGACTACACATTCCCGATGACCAGTGACAACCAGAAGGCTGCCGACGGGGAAATGAAGGCTCGGTTCTTGCACAACACTGTAGCCAACTACATTGCTACGCACAGACTATACCTAGACTGGATTTCGTTCGACAAGCAGGTTTCGGACAGCGAGACGGCATCGGCATTGGCTGCTGTCAAGGCCAAGACAGATCAACTTCAGTTCACGCTTGGCAACGTCCATACAGATGTCAAGGCGCTCGATGGCACTTTGATTGACGGGACGGCGACTTACATCGCGGCGGCGTTCAAGGCTCAGTACAACATCGCCTTGCCAGTATTCACGAACGCAAGCGTGAACCAAACCGCTGACGTGGGGACGCGTGTCCCGCAGGCGATCACGATGGCCCAGATCGGCGGGGCCGGTGTCTGGTACGTTTTGACTCCTGACTTGGAACAGGTGTAACGATGGCAGATCCAATAACTCAGCAGCCCGAACGCGAGCAGTGGTATTGCGACTGCGGTCGGATCAATCCGCGCGGTCAAACCGTGTGCGAATGTGGGAACGGATCGACGTTGACGGCAAGCGGCGAGAGAGTTCCGTTGCCTCGCAATAACATGCCTAGCGAGATACCCGTTTTGGAGCAGGTGTAACGATGGGTTGGCGACGCAAAGCATATCCTGTTGCTGCTGGAAATTGGCGATTCAAAGCCGACGTGCTTGGAGCGTTGATCGGCCTACCCGACATCCGCAAGACCGTGGGCCGGGGCGACGGCGGGATCGGTACGCTCGTCGGCATCGTCGATTCAACCGGCGCTCTCCACACCTACGGCTGTTGCACCAGCGTACAGGCATGGGCCGCTACAGGTGTGATCTACGGCACTGGGGACTACGCGACTGAGGCCAGCCGGAACAACATGACGGCTGCGGCTGGGGACATTGTGACTGGGCACAGCGTCACGCTTGCAGGGGTGACGACGGACGGAGCGCTCGACATGGCCCTGTGGCAACTCAAGACCGACAGCGTGTTGATCTCGGCCATCAGCGCGACGATCATTAAGGCCGGTGAGATAATTACAGCTACTACTCCGCCAACGCATGTAGACGGAGCATACTATCCAGTCGTGGGCTACATCTACGGCTCGGATGTCGCTACCGAAGTGCTGACTACTGCGACCGGAAATCCCGGCACGTTCAACGCGACAAATCTTACAGTCGGAAACGTGATTCAGGACGTGGCGTTTGGCGTCGGCTTGACGGGCACGGGGGCCAACCTGCTGGCGAGCCACACGACGTACCTGTCGCTGGAGGCAGGACGGAACACCGATCCAGGCGAAGCAAACGTCGCTGACGGAGTGACATACAAGATTCTAAACGTCAACAAAGAGGGTACTCTTGTCGGCGGAGATTACGCAACTGGCTATGCGGACGGCAAAGCAGTCATCATCGCTGCATTGGTCCTACCAGCTACGTACTTAGTTGATGCTCCAACTATGTATGGTGTGAATCTAGCCGGCTACGAGGCATACTATTTGGAGGGCACTGGTTTGAATCAAGCAACGCTCACTGCCGCTTTAGCGGCTGCTGGAATAACCCTGCCCGTCGGAACTTACGCCTGCACGTGGACGGTCAACGACGGCACGACGGTGCTCCAAGGGGCCAAAGTCTCCTTCTGGCTTGGAAGCGTGCTCAAGGGCACGACGCCAGCAACAGGTACAAGCGTCACTGGGACCGTCGCCATGTCGCTCGACGCCGCGACGTACACCGTGGCGATCACGCTGGCCGGCTACACGTTCGCTAGTACGACCCACGTGGTTAGCGCGACGGCCTCGACGTGGACGAAGACGTTCAGCATGACGTCCGTGGTTTGGCCCGCAAGCACGGTCACTGGCACAACCACCGTCCGCTGGCGTGTCCGCAAGACCAGCCGGGCGTACGCCGGGGCCGCCGACTGCACGGTCTACATGGGCATTTCCCAGGGACCGGGTGTTGCGGGCCAAATCTACAACGGTGACAATCTGGATTACGACTCTGACGCGACCGATGCTGACGGCTACGTGTACTTCGCTAACACGCCCAAGGGAGCGACCGTGGCGGTGAAGACGGCCACGAACGGGGCGATTCAGTACGTCAAGATTCCAAGCGACTGCGGCGACACATTCGAGGGGCTGGAGTTGATTGGGAGCGGGTGAAGCATTATATGATTCGACACCCTTTACCCCGGACGATGGGAGAAATCAGCCATGCCGTCCCTATTTGAACTCCCCGACCCGTTCGCCGCCATGCGCTACCGGATGCGGCCCCCAAGCCCGTTTGCGGCTGCCCGCGCCGGCCGTGCTGGCGGTTCCGCCGTGGAGGACGACTACCAACTCCAGCCGCAGGAACGCGAGGGCCTGCTGAAATCCCTTGGCCGGCAGACAGTCGGCGGCATCGGGGCGGCGGCGAACCTGATCGATCTGCCTGGCTCGATGATACGGGACACGGTTGGCCTGATCGGAAGCGGCGGGAACTTCTCGAAATACAACCCGCTCGACCAACTCCTGACGCCATTTTCCGGCGAGAACAGGGTCTACGGACGCGGCCTACTTGAAGACGCCGGTATCCTCGGCAAAAACACGCCTGGCTTCGACGTAGGCGACGTGGCGGGCTTTGGGGTGGATTTGTTTACCGACCCGCTGTCGTGGCTTTCTGGGGGCATTTCCGGGGCCGGAACGAAGTTCGGCAAGCTGGCATCCAAGGCTGGCGTCATCGACGACATCACGCGGCTTGGCAGGTCTGGCAAGATAGCTGGTCTTGGGAAAGACTCCGGAAAGCGATTCATCCAACGGACGCTGACCGGAGCCGACGTGATGGCTAATCCTGAAATCGCCAGCAAGATCGAGAAGGTTTCCGAGCGGACGCTTGGACCGGGCTGGAAATCCGAGTTGGCTGGAATGGGAGATCAGCCGATTCGGACGGCGTTCGGTATCAACGTGCCGTTCACCAACATCGGCCTTGGGAACCTGGGGGCAGGGGCACCGGCGATTAGCGGGTTCAGCCAAGGCGTCAATAAGGTGCTCGGTTCACTCGGCATGAAAACTGCCCAGCGGACGCCGTTGGATGTCATCGGAGAGACGTTGCGGTGGTCGACACCCGGCATCCACGCCGCCTCGCTGTTCTCGGCTGCCAACAAGGGGCGCAAGACGAAAGACGTTCAGCCGCTTGCCCAGCGTCTGACTCAGGGACAGCGCAGCGCTGAGCACGTCCTGCGCGGCGAAGTCCTTGAACTCGCCCAGCGGCTGGAAGAAGCTGGCAAGATGGACGAAGCCACGTCATGGACCTTGCGGAGCATCGGCGAAGGCGTTGCCCCCGTGTCATCCGACGTGAGCGGAGTGGCCGGCAAACTGCGCGACCTGTTCGACGAAGACATGCAGAAGGCGTGGGCTGCCGGTCTTGACCGCAACCCGATCAGCGATGTGATCGACTACGTGGCCCGCTACGCCGACCCGGAATACGCCAAATCGCTCGGAGGAAACTCCAAGCCGTTCCGCGCCAAGGCGTCTGAAGACGTTACTCGCGCGTGGATTTTCAAGGGCGATCGGCTTGGAACTCAGCACTTGAACGAGGCGGTCATCAAAGATTCGGTCATCGACAACTTTATCAAGCAGCGGATGCCGGGGGTCACGAACGGCCAGCAGTTAAATCAACTTCGCAAGGACGTCGCCGATCTGATCGAGAATCGGCATGGAAACGTAATCGAACAGTGGCAACAAGTGACGAAGCGCGGAGGTAAGACTCGCGACCTGAACCGCTATCGTGGTCTGGCAAAATGGTTGATCTCACACCCACAACAGCGGACAGAAGGACTTTACACAGGCCACGTACTGGCAGACGCCAACCGCCGCTTGGCCACGTCGGCAAACGAAGTCGAGTCGTCCAAGGCGGTCCTGGATTTCATCGGGGATAACGCTTTGCCTGCTGGCGGCGTTCCGAACGGCGTGCGGGTGTACGAAGTCCTTGACAAATTAGGCGGATTCAACACCAAGACCACGGAGCGCGTTTGGCGTGGAAACAAGGTTGCCGTTCCGACCGCTTATGACGTGCTGGCCCAGAAGTTCGGCGGTGCCGGAGGCGATTGGGCCAACCGCATGATCCCCAAGGACGTGGCCGAAGATCTTGTTGGATTGATGCCGAAACTCGGAAAGGATGAATCGGTCAAGTATTTCTCCCAATGGTGGGACAGCTACAACTCGCTATGGAAGGCGGCGGTGCTAACGCGACCGGCACGTTACTTCCGCGATTTGTTCTCCGGGCAGGCTCAACTTCTTCAAGAAGGCGCTTGGGATCCTGCAAGCTACCTAAACTTTCACCGCTTGTTGACCGGGCGAACAGTGCCGGCGGCCGTCAACCTGCCACAAATCAAGGAACGATTGGCGGAGAAGTTGGCGAAGGCCCCCGCTGGAATGCAATCCAAGTTTACCCTGATTCCAGAGAACGCCACCCGAGAACTCCGGATCATGTACGCCCAATACGGGCCTGGCATCCACAACATCGCTACCGAGACGGTCAGCAAGACGCAAGGCGGGTTCGCACGGTCGCTGGATGAACTGCTTGCCACCATGCCGCGTTCGACGAAGCAGAACGAGGGGCAATTTGCGGCGGAACTCCTAAAGACGGCGACCGGGAACGCGCCGGGCACGGTGTTCAAACCGTGGAAAGCTAAGGTCCGAGGGGTGATGGGTGCCGAGGAAACCACCTGGGGACCGATCAAGGCCGGCGAGAACCTCGGGCGATACACGGACGACATGAACCGTGGAGTCGGCTTCCTGAACCTGCTGAAGAAAGGGTACGACCCGGAAGCGGCCATGCGCCGGATCAACCAGATCGAAGTGAACTATGACCCCCGGACGTTCACGCCTGCCGAGAAGACGCTGCGGCGGCTGTTCCCGTTCTACACCTTCACAAGTCGGATGATGGGCTACACGGCCAAGACGCTTGGTCAGCGTCCAGGCGGCCCGATGGGGCAGACGCTCAAGGCCCTGAACACGATGCGAAGCGACGATCCCCTGTTGCCGGAGTACGTCGCCAACACGGCGGCGATCCCAACGGGCCAGACGCCGGAAGGCTCGAAGCGGTATCTGACCGGGGCCTCGCTGATGTTTGAAGATCCGATGCAGTTCCTTGGGGGCGGCCTTGGCGGCGGTACGCTCGAAGCAATGTCACGCATGGCCCCGATCCCCAAGTACCTGGCGGAACTCGCCACAGGGCAGAGCTTCTTCCAACGTGGTGCGTACGGCGGACGTTCGCTCGACGACTTGAATCCACCTATGGGCCAGACGCTGGCGAACATCCAGGAAATGGCGACCGGGGTGAAGCCGGCACGGACAAAGCCGGTCATCGGCGACTGGTTTGAACAGATTGCCGGGACGCTCATCCCCGGTGCAAGCACGGTCACGACGGCGGCCCGCAAGGCATCGGAACCCGAGCGCGGCGTGCTGGAGAAGGCGTTGAACCTGGGGACCGGATTCCAAACGTCGCTGATCCGGCCGGCCGCTCAGGACGCGATCCTAGACGAACTGATCCGCAAGGAGCAGCGAAAACTCGGCGGCCGGTCATTCACCAAGACATTCATCCCCGAAGAAGTCAAGGCGACGTTCGATCCCGTCGAACGCCTGACTGCCAGCCGGATCGCCGCGCTGGCCGATGAACTGGCAGCGCGGAAGAAGGCACGGAAGAAGCAGCGGATGGCTACGGGGCGTTAGGGTGTCATGAACTGACCAGCGAACTGTCGCCCCCGCTTGTTTTTCTCGTATCTAGTCTTGGCCGGAGATCCGCTTGGTCCTGACGCCATGATAAAATGCAGCCATTCCGGAACGGACGATGCGTTTTCATTCGCCCATACACGCATTTCGTCTTCGGTGATTCCAGCCCTTGCAAGCTCCTCTTTGGTAGCGGCCGGAGTCAACCCTGGACGGCCAAGGATGGTTTGGATCTGATTCGCGACGTTTTGCGTACGCTCTGGCGTAGTCGGCGTGATTGGAGGAAGTCCCGTCGCTGTGCCGCTCGCCGCCTGCCTGCCACGTTTTGCCTCTTCGATCGCCTGAGTGAAAGTCATCCCCGGATTTGTCGCCATGATGTCTCCAGCGACCTTGGTGAGTTTGTCCTCTTCGGGG
>CAIXGW010000055.1 GCA_903919145.1 uncultured Myxococcales bacterium | reverse complement strand
GAATCGGCAAGGTCTTGGCCGGCACAGAATGCGCGCCCCACACCCGTCAACACCAATACCCGTATGGACTTGTCCCGCTCCACCGTATCGAGCGCAGCAGATATTTCATCGTGCATTTGCGCATTAAAGCTATTCATTTTTTCCGGGCGGTTAAACCGCAGATCCGCAACCGAATCAGTCACCGCATATTGAATGGTTTGGTAGTTCATGGTGTTAGCGTCAGTAGAGTACGAAGCATCAACGCCACGCGCATCGTGGCCTGTGCCTGTTGCTGGTTGTGAATGTTTCCAGCTGCGGATAACTATACCTTTTTCCTCGTATCGGCCTTGATGGGTCCGCACTGAGCGAGAGCGCTTGCCGCCTATCAAAAAAACATCCACCATTTAAAGGATGGTACAAACCCTAGTACAACGTTCGCCCCCTGCTCTTTCGCGCACAATCGTTGCGACCGCTTGATTTCCTTTTGAAACAGCAAAGAGCATGGGGTGTAACTCACTGGCACATAGACTAGGCAGATGAGCCGGATCATGCAAATTCTGGCTAAACCGCACCAGGAACATGAAATCAACCAGCAGGCCGGGGAGTTGGTCATGTAGTTGCTGCACGCCTTTGCTTTTGACGCCAATCCCTTGCTGAAAATGTCAGTCCAAAAGCCCTCATGAAATCCTACAAATCTTCAGTGTGACCATCTTTGAAACAACCCCAATAAATCAACTACTTACGCCACCCGAACCCAACAAACACTCACAATTTGAGCCTCAACACCTCTTTCTCGTCTAAAAAACGTTGGGACACTACTGAGTCCACATCCAAAGTGATGCGGGGCAAATTCAACTTCTTCAAAAGGGCAGGGCCACTCCTGGCGCTGACCTCGCGGGAGGTGAATTTAACTTCAAAGTGCTCAGCAGACAGCATGGCGCAACCCATTTGAAGCGGATAACCCATTGATTCTTTTTGGAAAATATCGGTTTAATTTAACGCTCGTTCAAAGAAAAGCGAATCTAGATGACGGATTCAATGCCGCCATGCGTTCAGTGCATTATGAATTCAGATTGTTCAACCCAGCGCGGCCCGCTGCGACGCGAGCGGCGCGGAGCGACCTTGTGGCTTACTGGGTGCAATGGTCCGGTCAACGCGCTCTCACAGGCGGTTCGCTCAGGGTTGGTTGAGGGCGTGCGGCACGGCGATGCCGATCCGGCAGTGCAGGCGATTGTTGTTAACTGCGACGGCCGTACCTTCTTCTCCGGTGCCGACTTGGCGGAGCTGGGCCAGGGCTTGCAATCACCCGGGCTGATGGAGTTCGTGACGGCTTGTGATGAGACGACTAAGCCGGTGATCGCTGCGCTGCACGGAACAGTATTTGGTGGGGGTGTCGTCGTGGCATACGCCTGCGACCACCGGATCGCAGCAGCCGGCACGCGTTTCGCCATGCCCGAGGTTGGATTGGGTTTACTGCCGACCTTCGGTGGCACACAGTATCTACCAAGGCTGCTGGGCATCGAGGCTACGCTGCAGCTTGTAATCGATGGAGCCGAGTGGTCCGAAAGTCGTGCCTTTGCGGCAGGCCTCATTGACCATGTTGTGCCGCGCGAGGATTTGCTCGAAGCCGCAGAGGTGGCGGCTAAGCAGGGACTACCGAAGCGACGCGTGCGCGACGGACATGCACATCTCAGGAATGCATGCGCCGGGACAATGGCGTTTCAGCGGCGGCGCCAGGCGCTTCTGAGCAATGCGCCCGATTTGGAAGCTCCGGTGGTCTGTCTGGACGTGATGCAGTCGGGACTGCGCAAGCCGCTTGGCGAAGCACTGGTGCAAGAACACAAGGCTTTTTTGCGATTGCTGGAATCGACGCAATCGCGCCGCTTGCGCCACCTTTTTTTCGCCGAGCGGACACTGCGGCGCTGCAGCTTTGATAGGGCTGCAGTTGAAGGACGGCTGCGTGCGGGGGGAGCCGGTTCCGAAAAATTGTTAGCCACCGCTCGAGCGCTCTTACGGGAAGGCGCCGTACCTGATGCGGAAACGTTAGATGCGTTTTTAGTAGATATTTTTGGGCTGGAGCGTCATGCTCGCAGCCTCATCGACGAATTGTTGGGGGAATAGAGTTGAATTTCGAGTTCTCTGAAGATTGCCAAGCCATCGCTACTCAACTGCGGCGAGTGTTGGAAAAAGTTTGTGCAATGGACGAGGTCAAGCGTTGTCTGGACAAAGACTGCGCAAGCGAGATCACTTGGCGCGCCCTGGCTGACATGGGGGTACTTGGCGCCGCTGTGCCAGCGCGCTGGGGCGGTAGCGGCCTTTCGGCCTTGGAACTCGCCGCATGCGCCGAAGAAGTTGGCCGCGCCTGCGCACCGGTGCCGCTGCTGGCCAGCGCCGTGTTGGCAACTGAAGCGCTGCTGCATGCCGGCGACGATGCGTTACGCGAGCGCTGGTTACCCGCGTTGGCTAGCGGCGAGGCGACGGGTACGCTCGTGTTCGAAGCGCCGGACCTGACGCTTCGCGGCGGCTGCGTCTCGGGCTCGCTGCCGCGGGTGGTAGCCGGCGCTGCGGCTGACTTTGTCGTCGCGCCTTGCGCCGGCGGCCTAGTTCTGGTCGAACTCAGCGGTCGTGGAGTTCGACGCAAAGCGCTCCACGTGCTCGACCCGGGCTTCCCGCTAGCTGCAGTCGATCTCGAAGGTGTGTCGGCGCTGGAGTTGAATCCTAGCGATGGGGAGTCTGCCGCCGATCTGCTGGCCGCGCTGCGCAACCGCGGCGCCGCGCTACTGGCCTTCGAGCAACTTGGCGGAGCAGAGCGGGCTCTGAAGATGGCCCGAGACTACTCGCTGCAGCGCCGTACGTTCGGCCGCTTTGTGGGCTCTTACCAAGCCATCAAACACAAGCTCGCAAATATCTGGGTGAAGAATGAACTCGCCCGTGGGCATGCGTACCATGCGGCCTGGGCGTTGGCACATAACCCTCGGGCGCTGCCATTGGCCGCAGCAGGTGCACGGGTAGCCGCTAGCGCAGCTTTTGAATTCGCGGCACAAGAGAATATCCAGATCCACGGCGGTTTTGGTTACACCTGGGAGGCGGACTGCCATCCGCTTTACAAGCGGGCGCTTTCCACCTCGCTTGCGTTGGGGGCGCCGTCGGTTTGGAAACGTCGTATCGTTGCCCATCTGGCTACGGCGCGCGGGAGTCGTGATGGACTTTGAAGACTCACCTGAAGAAGCCGCCTTTCGCGCTGAGGTGCGCGCCTGGCTCAAGGCAAATGCTGAGCCCAAACGGCACGAGCGCGACTTCGTTGGCGATGGCCTGCCGCCGGCCGAGCGTCTGGCCGCAGCCCGAGCCTGGCAGGCCCGCAAGGCTGCAGCAGGCTACGCGGCTGTCACATGGCCGCGTGAGTTGGGGGGCGCAGATGGCAGCTTGGTGCAGCAGCTTATTGTTCAAGAGGAAGAGAGATATTTCCGCAGTAGCTTCGGCATCTTCGAAATTGGCCTGGGCATGTGTCTCCCAACCCTCATGGCTTACGGCAGCGAAGAGCACAAGGCGCGTCGTGTAAGGCCCGGTCTGTACGGCGAAGAAATTTGGTGCCAGATGTTCAGCGAGCCGGCTGCAGGCTCGGATGTCGCCGGTGTGCTGACTCGAGCCAAGCCCGAGGGCAATCACTGGGTGGTCAATGGCCAAAAAGTCTGGACAACCGGCGCGCAATTTTCTGACTTTGGTCTTCTGCTTGCTAGAACTGACCCCACGGTTCCGAAGCATGCAGGTCTGACAATGTTCTTCGTCGACATGAAAAGCCCTGGCATCGAGGTGCGCCCCATCCGGCAAATGGATGGTGGCAGCGAGTTCAGCGAAGTGTTTTTTACTGACCTACAAGTGCCAGATCACCAGCGGCTGGGCGAGGTGGGCGCTGGCTGGAAGGTGGCGCTGACGACGCTAATGCATGAACGCATGTCAGTGGGCACCGAAATCGGTTTGCTGAACTTCGACGCGTTGTGGGCTTTGGTGAAAGGGGCCGGACGTCTGGATGAGCCACTAGCCGTCGATTATCTGGCGGATGCCTGGGTCGCTGAGGAGGGGCTGCGGCTGCATCACTGCCGCAGCCTGACGGCTCTCTCGCGTGGTGGTGTGCCCGGGCCGGAGCAGTCAATAGCAAAGCTCGTCAAGGCGACGCTAGCGCAGCGCATGGCCATTTTTGCACTCCATCTGCGCGGCGAGGCGGCTCAAGTGGATGGTGACGACATAGCGTCGGACATGGGCGTGGTGGCACGTACCTGGACCCGTTCGGCGTCGATGCGTATTGCCGGTGGCACCGATGAAATTCTGCGCAACATAATTGCCGAGCGAGTGCTTGGCCTACCCGAGGAAGCCCGACTGGACAAGGGCATCCCTTTTAACGAGATACCCCGATGAGAATTTTTCTGTCTGCCGATATTGAGGGCGTTGCCGGCATTGCCCACTACCCGTCGACCGGGCCCGGTCGTTTCGACTTCGAGTCCGGCCGGCGCTGGATGACGCAGGAAGTGGTCGCCGCCTGCGAAGCCGCCATCGAGGCCGGTGCCACCGAGGTGCTGGTCACCGACGGCCACGGCAGCGCGCACAACATCCTGTTCGACCTGCTGCCGGACTGTGCTCGGCTCGTGCGCTCATGGCCGCGGCCGCTGGTGCAAATGCAAGGCATAGATGACGGGCACTTTGACGCAGCCATCTTCGTCGGCCACCATGCCAGCGCGCCCAGCTGGGCCGGCATCCTGTCGCACACCTTCGTCTTGGCTTTTCGCGACGTGCGGCTGAATGGCGTGTCGCAGTCCGAGACCTCGATGAACGCGCTGCTGGCTGGGCACTTCGGCGTGCCGGTGGTGTTCTCGTCGGGCGACGACGCCTACATCGAGCATTGCCGCCAGGTGCTGCCCGAGATCGAGACTGTGGTCACCAAGAAGGTCTGCGGCCTGACCTCCATCGACAGCCTTAAGCCGGCGGTGGCGCAGCGGCTGATCCACGACGGTGTGGCCCGCGCACTCGCACGCTTGTCGTCCTTCAAGCCGCTGCCGCAGCCCGAACGTTTCGAACTTGAGATCGACTTCGCCGATCGCAGCCAGCCCGAGATGTGGGAATGGCTTGCGGGCTGTGAGCGAACTGCGCCCTTCACGGTGCGCTGGCGGCTGCGCGACATGCCAGAGGTGATGCGCCTGATCGCCTTCGTGTCGTTCTACCAGAGCCACGGCGTGCCGCG
>CAIXGW010000054.1 GCA_903919145.1 uncultured Myxococcales bacterium | reverse complement strand
GCTCGATGGGCGGCACCATCCGCTTCATCACGCGCTCACCGCGCCTGGACAAGTTCGAGGGAAGCGTCGAAACTGGCTTCAGCCAACTGAGCGGCGGCCAGACCGGTTGGCGGACCAATGGCGTGATGAACGTGCCGCTGTCGACGGGTGTCGCCGGTATTCGACTGGTGGCCGGGCACGAGGATCTGCCGGGCTGGGTGGACAACAGCGCGACTGGCGCCAAGGACATTAACAGCGCCAAGCGCGACTACCTGCGCGGCAAGCTTCTGCTCAGGCCGACCTCGAATGTCGACGTTAGCGCCATGTTCTTCCATACGCAAACCGACACCAAGAATAACTCCGGGTCAAATGCCAACCGCTTCATCGCGTCCTATATTCCGTCGCCGACCAAGGACACGACCGATCTGTTCAACCTCGTGGTGAACGCCGACCTGGGCAGTGTGCGGCTGGTCAGCTCCACCGGCTACCTGGACCGGAAGATCGACACCACGGCCGAGCTGACGGCGGTTTTTGCCGGTGCGCCGTTCAAGGCGCTGATCCTGCCCAATCCCACCTCCGGCGGCGCCTATAGGCAAGATATATCGCAAAAGATCACGACACAAGAATTGCGTCTAGAGTCGGACGACAAGGGGCCGTTAAGCTGGACTGCCGGTGTCTACTACCGCAAGACCGACACCCACTCAGTCACCTCTGATGTCTGGACAGATACGACGTTCCGTTTGCAAGGTGGCTATAACGGCACCGGCCCCACCAACGTCACCCAGACGGCACTGTTCGGCGAGCTGACCTATGCCTTGTCTCCTCAGTTGTCAATGACCGGTGGCCTGCGCTCTTTCAAGGAGAAGGCAGAAAGCGTCGGGTCCAAGCTGCCGTCAGGCTTTGCTCCCGCCGGCACACCTTCGACACTCTTCAACGATCAAGCGGAGTTCAGCGCCACGACGCCCCGCCTGAACATGCTGTGGCGCTATTTGCCCAAGAACGCGCTCTATGCAACCGCCTCCAAGGGCTTCCGCAGCGGTGGCTTCAATGCGGCCGCAACGCCGCGCAACTACGGCCCCGAGGACATCGTCAACTTCGAGATCGGCAACCGCGGGTCATTGTTCGGTGACATGCTGCAGTATGAGGTGGCCGCGTATCACAGCAAGTACAACAACGTGCAGGCACAGGACCTGGCTCCCGGCTGCACGCCCGCAACATGTCAGGCACTCACGGTCAACTCGGGCAAGGCCTCCGGGCCGGGCCTGGACATCACGCTGTCGGCAGCACTGACCAAGTCCTTGACGCTCGACATGGCGCTGGGGTACTCGAACCTCACCTACGACGTGAATACCTCTGAACGCAACCAGGGCGATCCGTTGAACTTTGTGCCCGAGAAGACGGCCTCGGTCTCGCTGCACCAGCGCTTCAGCTGGGCCAAGGGCATGCCCGGCATGTTCCGCCTCGACTACCAGCACTCGGATCCCGTGAAGTTCATCATTCGCAATCAAGGCGTCAACGTCAGCAGCAACAGCATCGACACGGTGAACGCACGCATAGGACTGGAGATGCCCACCTGGCAGGTCTACCTGGAAGGAAAGAACCTCACCGACTCGAACGGCGTGACGTTCCCGGGCATCTTCGGGCTGCCGGACTCCCGGATCGCACCGCGTTCGATTGGCGTGGTTGCAAAGTTGCAGTTCTAAGACCGAGTGGACACGCAATGGGTCGGGTCATCACGATGGCGCCCGCGCAACTCGGTCCGGTCCGGCTCCGCGCGGCGCGGTGGTCAAACGCATGCTTGCCCTCTTGGAGCAGGCGGTACGGTTCGGGCGCCCCTGGTCGTGTTTCCGGAACTGGCATTGACCACGTTCTTCCCGCGCTGGGCCATCGACGACGATGCGCTGCTCGAGGGCTTCTTCGAGACCTCGATGCCCAGCTAGGAAAATCCAGTTGCTGTTCGATGTGGCACGTCGGCTTAGGATGGGGTTGCACCTGGGCTAAGGCGAACTCGCCCACGACGCCGGTCAACACCGGCGCTTTAACAGTTCAGCCCTGATCGGACACGATGGCGGCTCGATCGGCCACTACCGCAAGGTACACCTCGAGAAGCGCCACCCTTGAGCGGCAATGCTTGGCTGGCTGCAGTTGCGATGTGCCTATAGATCGAAGGGGACCGGGCACGCCTAACGCAGTGTCTCCATCAATCGCATCAACAACCGGGTGCGAGGGACGATGCTGCTGATGTAGAGACGCTCTTCCAGCGTGTGCCCCCCATCACCGTCAACGCCCAGGCCATCGAGCGTGGGAGCGATAGCGGCGGTGTAGTTGCCGTCGCTGCCGCCACCGGTCTTCAGGTCGATCAGGTCGAATCCGATCTCGGCCGCCAGCGCCTTGGCGTGTTCGTACAGTGCCGCGATCTCCGGTGTCTTCTCGTATCCAGGCCGGTTGATGCCGCCCTCGATGGTCAGCGTGACTCCTTGCAAGTGGGGCCTGAGGCCTCGAATGCGACGCACGATTTCCTCGCCGATCTCGGGATTTGGCATGCGTACGTCCACTTCCACCGTCGCCGTGTCGGGCACCACGTTGGACCGTAT